>JACQXR010000035.1 GCA_016208585.1 candidate division TA06 bacterium
AAGTTAGGGTTGTGTAACAGTGACTTTACACTGTTATTATATGCCAAGAAATCAATATTTACAAGGGTTTTACACGTTTTCCCATCTCAGTTTATCTGGTTTTAACGCTTTTTTCAGGTAAGATATTTAATAACCTTTCTTATCGTTCTTTTTTGGTTCTTTTTTTCTCTTGACTTTAGCCAATAAATTGGTATCATTAAAGATTATGAAACTTTCTTTATTGGGCCCCTATCTTTTGGACGTCGGACTGGGCCCCCGGCAGATCGCTGAATATAACCACCAGATCCGCCTGGGCACCGCCTATGCCGAAAGACTGACCGCCCAGGAGCGGGCCCTTTTGATCCGCCTTTTAAGCGATGAAGAGCAGGCTCCCGGCACCGCCCACGTCATCACCGAAAAGGTCCAGAACCAGGACAAACCCGAAGCTCTGCCCTCCCTGCTGTTCGGAGTGCTGGCCCCGGACTGGGCCGGGCTGGCCGACGCCTGCCTGGGAACTGTGCACGAGGCCGGGCTAAACATCGCCTACACCCACGGTTTTATCCTGCGCCGGGAGCGCCAGAAGCTGGGGGTGATCCTGATGGAGGTGGAGGTCAGCCCCAATCTTACCAAGCAGGCTTTGGACGGGGCCCGGGGCAAGGTTCAGGAGCGGCTGGCCCGGATCGCGGCCGATGACGAGACCAAGAAAACCCTGCAGCGCCAGGAATCGCGGCGGCTCTATGCCTTCACCGCCGTCACCGATGCGCTGAAGAAACAGGTCGACGAACAGGACCTTAAGGAAATTATGGGCGACAACGGCGAGGCCATAAAGTTCTTCGTGGCTCGCCAGGAATCCTACATCAACCAGCGGCCGCTGGAGGCCATCGCCCACCAAGTGCTGGTCAACTTCCGGCTGAAGAGCCGGATCCGCCAGGGGCTTTCGGCCACCGAGGTGAGCATCGGGCCGATTCCCTTCGGCTACAAGGATCTCACGGCCCTGACCATAATCACCAAGGAGAACTGGCTGACCTACGAACTGCTGTTGCGGATCATCGACCAGGAATTGCCCGGGTACCGCCGCTACGACGAATATGCCTATTTCACCGCCGACAAGCTCTCGGTTTATCATCTGGAGATCACCGGACAGGATGACAAGCCCTTGGGTCCTCAGGCTGCCAAGGATCTGGAGGCCAGGATAAAATCGCCGCCCACTTCCCGGGAAGCGCTGGGCCCCACTCCCGGAGTGGAGCTGATCCGGCGGAAGATAGTGCCCCCCATGCTGGACGAGGAGCGGGAGCTGAAGATCCCTCAGGGTTACATCCATCCTCACGCCCCGGATAATTTTAAGCTGATCGCGGTGGCCTCAGGAGCCGATGCCGGACAGGGTTTGAACCTGGTGGCCGCCCTCTCCGCCGTGCCCGGCCTTTCGGCGGCCATGCCCGACAAGCCCAGCCATCTAAGCCACAGCCAGAACGGCCAGGAGATCGTTCAGGAGATATCCATCATCGACGTCTGGATAAACCGCAAGACCCTGTTCCCCTCCGGCGGCTTGTTCAACGAGGAGGAGGTCTATACCAAGATGGAACAGGCGGTCAGGAACATCCCTGTCTTCGGCCCCCGGCTCAGGATATTTGACCGCACCAGCCGGGCCCTGCGCCAGATGCGGCTGGCCGCGGTGGTGGAGCTGGCCCAGAAGGAAAACCTGCCGGCGCCGGAGATCAAGTCCCTGTTCTACAACCTGGGCGACAAATGCCTGCTGAACCCGGAAATACCGGACAGCGCGGTTTTCTCCCGGCTTAAACTTTGGCGGCAGATCGAAAAACAGGAACCCGGCGCAAAGAAAATAAGCTACCGCCTGCAGAATCTTCAAATGACCTCGGACCAGGATCAATATACCGCCCTGGCGGTGGCCCTGCCGGCGGGCTCGGACCTGCTGGCCAAGATAATGGCCTTGGCCGGGGACTACCAGGTGCTTTCGGTCTGCCGCAGCGACCTTTCCCGGATCCGGATTATTTTGCTGCTGTTCTCGCTTACCTGCCACGACCTGCCTTTGAGCGAAAAAGAACAGGCGGTCTTGTCCGCCAAACTGGACGAGCTTTCGGCCTGAGCTTAGTCCCCCTTGGACTTCCCCGCTAAAAAACACTAAATAACGAAAATATTTTTCGGTGTACCAAGCCATAACTTTTGACCTGTGGCAGACCCTGATCGCCGACACTCCTTCTATCGATAAAAAGCGAACCCGGTACCGCATTTTGCAGATAAGAAAGGTTTTAGCTGGTGAGGATATTCAAGTAAGCGTAATTGAATTGTCCCAGGCCCACCAGGAGGTTTGGGAGCAATGCCAGATAAAATGGAAAAAAGCCAGGGACATTTCTTTTGAGGATCAGATAACGCTGTTTCTGAACCTGGTCCGGCCGGGACTGGCCAAGAAATTGAAGTCCGGAGCATTGAAGGAGATCGAGAAATCATATGCCCAGGCTGTGCTGCTGTATTCCCCCCGGACGATCAAAGGCGCCGACCAGACGTTGAGAGAACTGCGGGCAGATGGATATAGGATGGGGTTGATCTGCAACACCGGGCGCACCCCGGGCTTCGTTTTGAGAAAACTGTTAAGCAGATTTCGCCTGCTGAAATATTTTGACGTGGCCCTGTTCTCGGACGAGACCATCATCCGGAAGCCCGATCCCAGGATCTTCCGGCTGGCCTTAAAAGTCTTGAACTGCCCTCCCAGCCGGGCACTGCATGTGGGAGACGACCTAAAGAACGATGTCCGGGGCGCCCTGAGATCCGGGATGGAAGTTTTGTGGATTGAGCAACCGGAGCAAAGAGCTTCGGCAAAGATCAAGAGGATAAAAAGCGTGGCCGGGCTGCCCCGGCACCTGAATAAAAAACCCGGCAGTTAAAGGCCGGGTTTTTGTGACTTGGACTTTTGATTTCTGGCAAATCGGGTTGTCAAGCACCTAACTTGGGTAATAGGCTACCGCCCCTAGGTTATAACCCTTCTGACCTAGCGCAAGTTTCCTAGTTACGAAATGCAAGAAAGCCTAACTTCATATTTCTAAAGGCGTTACGTATTATTAAATGTATTATATAACTTAGTAAGCTCGTTATTCTATAACGACAGTCAATCCCTGTCCTTGAGAAGCC
>JACQXR010000036.1 GCA_016208585.1 candidate division TA06 bacterium
CTACCCCGTTGTTTTAACGCTTCATTATAGGCCGGCCAGTTCTTTATTTTATACCGGGCTTTTTTCTTGGTTTTATGTGTGATGCCTTTTTGATTGTTGAGCGATGTTTTCACCTTCTGGCCCCTTTCAGTTCGTTAATCATGGCCAGATTATACCAAATTACCCCTTATTCACGCAACAAAGCCGTTTGCCGGCATAAAGAACGCCGAACTCAAAACGAGCCGCAGTTGGGCGATCAAGGAAGCTCTCCGACATTTCTGGGCATACTCGTATACAAAATGCGCGGAGAAATACTTTAATGCGTGGTACTTCTGGGCCACGCATTCCCGGCTTAAGCCGATAATCGAAGCCGCTAAGACGCTGAAGCGGCATCTTGCCAACCTGCTGACTTACATAAAGCACCGGATTACAAATGCTACATCGGAGGGGATCAACAGCAAGATCCAAACGATAAAACTGATGGCCTGTGGATACCGGAACCGGAAGCACTACAAAGTTGCAATCTACTTCCACTGCGGCGGCCTTGATCTTTATCCAAGAGCGGCAACGGCCTAAAGCATACTAACCTCCCTATCACAACATATTGGGGCACTCACACTAAACCCGGAAGCGACAAAAAGGTGCAAAAAATAAACACGATCAATTATCAAAATTTGTCAAAGAAATGCTGGCCTTAAATAAAACCCCCGAACTTAGGGAAAAGAACCGCATAAAAATTGCGGCGGTGGATAAAGAAATTGACGAGCTGGTTTATCGGCTATACGGGCTGACCGAGGCAGAGATAAAGGTGGTGGAGGGCTAACCCTATGACCCAATCATCCCCCATAGGCATCTTCGACTCCGGCTTCGGCGGGCTGACCATCTTCAAGCAGATCCGCCAACTGCTGCCGCAGTACGACTACATCTACCTGGGCGACAACGCCCGCACCCCTTACGGCAACCGTTCCTTTGAGGCCGTCTTAAAATTCGCCACCGAAGGGGTGGATTATCTCTTCAAACAAAACTGCCCCCTGGTGGTGATCGCCTGCAACACCGCGTCAGCCAAGGCGCTGCGCAGCATCCAGCAGCAGTATCTTCCCGCTCATTGCCCCGAACGCCGGGCGCTGGGGGTGATCCGCCCCACGGTGGAGGCCATCGCCGGCCATACTTCAACCAATTCCGTGGCGTTGTGGGCCACCCAGGGCACGGTCCGCTCCGACAGCTTTACCATCGAGATCGCCAAGCACGCCCCCGGGGTCAAGCTGGTCCAGCAGGCCTGCCCCATGCTGGTGCCATTGGTCGAAGCCGGGGAGCTGGAGGGCGGGGGCTTAAAATACTTCATCAAAAAATACTGGGGGCAGACCAAGGCCCAAAGCCCAAATATCGATACCCTGTTGCTGGCCTGCACCCATTATCCCCTGATCTTGCCGCAGATCAAGGCCCTGCTGCCGGAGAGCGTCCGGATACTGTCCCAGGACGAATTAGTGGCGCCCAGCCTGAAGGAATATCTGACCCGGCATCCGGAGCATGAAATCAAAATCTCCAAGAACGGGGGTTGCCGCTTTTTGACCACCGACGCCTGCCAGCATTTCGACCACCTGGGCGAGATATTCATGGGGCAAAAGATCGCTTCGGAGAAAGTGGACCTGTAATCACCAGGATTTATTAATAACCACATAAAGCATGCCCTGAGCGAAGTCGAATGGGCACATAAGACCCAAATATAACAAGCAGGCCTGCATATGGCTTCAGGCTACGTAGGCTGAACTGATCGCCCACGGTATTTATCCGCCTTCGCAGAAGACCACGGGCTTTGCCCGTGGGGCTCCATTTTAAAAATGTTTTCACAGGCTTTTCGTGTGTTTTGCGCGGGCAATGGAGCATTAATATGATCAGTGTCAATCAGTGTCCAATAATGTTCCCGCGTGTTCAACAATAAATCTTTTATCACCAGGCTGAGATGAAACTATTCAACTTCAACTCCAAAACTTCCGGGGCAGCAGCCATACAGGATGTGCCCGAGACGTCCGAAGCCCGGTGGAAGCCCTCGGATGAACTGCTTGACGTGCTCCGGAAGATAGACGAGTTCCTGAAGATCCTGCCCGAGCTGTCGGGGAACATCAGCGCTCTGGCCGCCGAGGAGCGGGGGCACCTGGTCAACATCCACGCTTTTGGGGCGGCCCTGGCCGAGGCCTTTGAGGGGATGGACGCCATCGCCAATTCCTTGGCGCTGGTGACAGAGAACAGCCAGGAATACAAGCAGGTGATCGCCCGGGCCGAACAGCAGCTGAAAGGCGCTTTGGATTCCTTTGACCTGGTGGACCAGAGCCACCAGCGGTCGACGGAGGAGCTGAACGGCCTTTTTGCCACCACGGCGGAACTGGAAAAACTGGCCGGCCTGATAGCCGGATTGTCCGTCAAGATAAAACAATTAGTGCGCAACGCCGAAATCAGAGCGTTCCATGCCGGCAGCCAGGGAAAAGGATTCGGGGTGATCGCCGAGAACATGAGCCGGCTGGCCGGAGACATGGAGAATACGGCCTCCCTGGTCCCGGCCCTGACGACGGGGGTCAAGGGCAGCATCCAGAAGATGTCCTCCGGGGTGCTGGAATCGCGGCACCTAGTGGACGGGCTGAAATCACGGGCCGGACAGGTAACGGACAAGCTCAATTCGCTTTATCGGTCCAACCAGGGGATGGTGGAGGCCTTTGACCGGATCGGCCTGATGGCCAGGGAACAGCGGGAGCTGGAGAACAAATTAGTGGGAGGCTTGAAGAACATCGCCCAGAGCGCCGAGGGGCTGTCGGTCTCCCAGGAAGTGGCGGCCCTGGCGCTCTCCACCGAGACCGGCGAAATGGGGCAGGTGGAATACGCCAAGAACCAGATGGACGAAGCCCTGGGCTTGTGGGAAAGCGTCGGCAACTCCGCCGCCCTGCACGAGGCCAGGAACAACTGGATGATGCTCAAAGCCAAGCTGCAGGCGGCCTCCGAGCGGTGGCGGGATCTGCAAACCACCATCGACGATCAGAAAACGGTGCTGGGGGCTGAGGAAGAACTGGCCGGGACCCTGTGGCAGAACCTGGAGGCGCTGTTTGAGAATATCAACCGCATCAAGTCCAGCCTGGACGGGACGGGCAAGTCCATCGGCCGCAACCGGCGGGATTTTGAAGAAATGAGCGGCAGGCTGACCGAATCCTTCGACAACTTGGCCCGGGTAAAGACCTGGCTGGACGAATGCGAAGCGGACCGGGAAGGCATGTCCGCAAAACTAGTGGAGATCTCCCAGACCGGCGCCGCCATCAAGGATTTTACCGAGCAGATAAAACTGCTTTCATTCTACGCCGCGGTGGAGGTGGCCGAGATGGGGCAGGGCGGAGGGGATTTCGGGGGCATAGTGGGCCAGGCCCAGTCCCTTTCCCAGCAGGCGGCCGCCGATTCGGCCAAGATCGGCCCGCTTTTAAAGCAGGTCACCGAGCAGTTCGCCCAGACCAGCGGCACCGTCAGGCAGACCCAGAAGATCATGGCCACCAGCCTGGAATCGATTTCCCAAGCCAGGCGGCTCCTGGACCTGGCCCGGGAGTCGGGAGGGCGGATGGAGCAGATAGTGGCCGAGGCCGGATTGGGCATCGACCGCCAGCAGTCCCGCCACCAGGACATCTTTGGCCGTTATAACCAGTACAGCCAGAGCTACCAGGAAGTGGCGGCCAAACTCCAGGGCTTCTCGGGATTTCTGCTGAAAGGCCGGGACTCCCTGGCCTGGTTCGAACGAATGGGTTCATTGGGCCGGGCGGAAATAGAATCGGCCGGGCTTAAGGATTACATCGGGGGCCGGCTGAAGGTCGACATTAATTCCGATCCCATCACCCTGGACCCGGCCATGATGACCGACGCCACCTCCAACGAAGTGGCGTCCCAAATATTCGAAGGGCTGGTCCAGTTCGGCGGCGGGGCCAGCGTCATCCCGGCCATCGCCTGGCGCTGGAAGATCTCCCCGGACGGACTGAGCTGGACCTTTTACCTCCGGCGGGGAATAAAATTCAGCCACGGACGAGAACTGGCGGCCCCGGACGTCAAATATTCCCTGGAACGGCTCTTAAGCCCCAAAATAAAATCGCCCAACCAGGGTTTTGTGGAAATGATCAAAGGCGCTTCCGAATATAGCCAGGGCCAGGCCAAAGAAATAAGCGGACTGCAAGCCATCGATTCCCAGGCCATAAAAATCGTGCTCCAGTATCCCTTTATGCCATTTCTCGCCAACCTGGCCTGCACCGTGGCCGCCATCGTTCCCAAGGAGCTGGTGGAGGACGGCTCTCAGGATTTCTCCCGCCATCCGGTGGGCTCGGGGCCCTTCGTCCTGAAAAACTGGGAACCGGGAAAAACCCTGGAGCTGGAGCCCAATCCCCATTACTACGAGCGCAGGATATCGCTGTCCGGCGTAAAATATTCCATCGACCTGAACGACGAACAGAAGATAGAAGCTTTGGCCTCGGGCCGGCTGGATATCACCGACGTCAACAGCCTGCAGCGCCGGGCCCTTTCCTCTGACCCCACCCTGAAAGTGGTAAGCCTGCCCCAGCTCAATGTCCAGTATCTGTGCATCAATGTTTCCAGGGTCTCGCCCTTTGCCGATATAAGAGTGCGCCAGGCCCTGAACTACGCGGTCGACAAGAAAGCGCTGATCGAAACCACCGAACTGGCCGGGGACGCCGTTATAGCCAAGGGGGTCTTTCCGCCGGAGCTGTGGGCCTACAACCCCAACCTGGCCGGCTACGGCTACGATCCCGACCGGGCCAAAAAACTGTTGGCCGAAGCGGGCTTTGCCGGGGGATTGCCCGGGGAATATCTGCTGGATATCCGGGACAGCAAAGCCCAGCTGCAGCGGTTTGAGGTAGTCCGCCAAAGCTGCCGGGAGGTTGGCATCAGCATCAAACCCAATCCCTTAAGCTGGAAAGCCCTGCTGGAAAAAACCTACGGCTGCCAGTCCCAGTTGTCGTTCAACGGCTGGTCCTCGGACAACGGCGATCCCGATAATTTCCTGTATCCCCTGTTCCATTCCAAAAACGGTGGCCGGGCCGGCAACACATCCTTTTTCAAGTCGGCGGCGATAGACGAAATGCTGGACGAAGCCGTCACCATCCGCGATCCCGGCCAAAGGCTGCTGCGCTACCGCAAGATAGAGGAGCTGATAGTGCAGGAGGCCCCCTGGGTGTTTTTGTACCACTCCGTAAAATCCACCGCGGTCAGGAACGCCGTCCACGGCTACCGGCCCCGGCCGTTCGGCTCCGAGCTTTACAAACACTGCTGGGTGGAGCAATAACAGATAATGACTGCTGGCCTGTGAATCGTGAATTGTGAATTGTAAATTGTAAATTGTAAATTGCAAATTGAATTGACGGCATGCCGGATGAACTTCAGATCATAAACGTAACCGTTTCCTCCGCCCAAAGCCGGGTGCGGCTGGACCGGTACCTAAGCTGTCAGGGAATGAACCATTCCCGCAATCAGCTGCAGAAGTTCATAGAGTCCGGGCGGGTGCTGGTGGACGGAAAGCTAAAAACCCCAGGCTATCTGGTGAAACCCGGCGACAGGATCGAGATCAAAAAGGACCGGCTGGCCGCGCCCCGGCGGGAGTTGCTGGCCGAAGACATCGCGTTGGACGTAGTTTACGAGGACCAGGATCTTTTGGTGATCAACAAGCCGGCTGGGATGGTGGTCCACCCGGCGGCCGGCAACCGCCGGGGCACCATGGTCAACGCCCTGCTGCACCATGCCCAAAACCTTTCCCGGGTGGGAGGGCGGGAACGGCCCGGGATCCTGCACCGGTTGGACAAAGGGACCTCCGGACTTTTATTGGCAGCCAAGACCGACCAGGTCCATACCCTGTTGGCCCGCCAGTTAGAGGCCCGCAAGATCGTGCGCCGTTACCGGGCGGTGGTCTGGGGGATTTTAGGGGAACCTGAAGGGACGATTTCGGCTCCCATCGGCAGGTCGGCCTTTGACCGAAAAAAAATGGGAGTTACCAGCTTAAGGGGCCGCCAAGCGGTTACTCATTACAGGGTTTTAAGGGAATACAAAATCGCCTCGCTGGTTGAGATAAAGCTGGAGACAGGCCGCACCCATCAGATCAGGGTTCACTTGCAGCATCTGGGGCACCCGGTGCTGGGCGATCCCGATTACGGGGGCCGGGCCCGCTCCCTGTTTTCCCGTTTCGCCTCCGCCAATGCCGGCCTGGCCCAGGAACTGCTGGACGCCATTGGCCGCCAGGCCCTGCATGCTGCGGCGCTGGGGTTCGTCCATCCCGCCACATCCAAATACATGGAATTCAAGGCGCCTCTGCCCGGAGACATGGAGGAGGTCATAAGGCTGTTGGAAAAGGGAGCCTATAGAGAACTGAGGCTTGATCTCAAGGAAATGGATGTTTAACCGGAAAACAAAAAAGCGTTTTCCCAACTTTCCCCAACTTTTATCTCTTGACAAAACCTTATTATTCCTGATATATTTAACGTTCAGGGTATTTAGAAAATAATAATTTCTGGAGGCTGACAAATGCGTATCAAAAGTTTGGCAATATTTTTTCTGCTGACGCTGGCCGGGGCCGGGCTGGCCCGGGCTTATCGTCCCCCGGCCTTTGACGGCGGCTGCGGACTGTTCAAGGTCTCCTCGGCCCGGACCATGGGAAGGGGCATGATGTCGGTGGGTTTCCTGCAGTCCGACTTCGGCGGGGAAGACCGGAAAAAGGGAGATCCCTTTTTCCAGGGCGATACCAACACCGTCAAAGGCGAAGTGGATAAACATTACCGGGGCATGATAAGGCTGATGGTTTCCTATGCTCCGCTGGATTTCTTCGAATTCTCCGTCGGCCCCAGGATCTACGCCACTTACGACCGGCATTCCAACGTGGTGGGCCAGCCCGGCAAACTCCGCTACGACGGAGTTAATTACGATCTGGCTTTGTTCTGGCTGGAGAACATCCTGTTGAAAACCAAATTCTCTTACCAGTCCAAGGAATACGGGGGAGCGCCATTCTCCTATGCCGTGGGCGCAGAGCCGTTCGTCTCGATAGGATTTCCGGCGACCACGGCCTATATGTACACCGATAACCCGAAGCAGCCCGAACGCCCCGACTCTAATCTGGTGGCCCACGGCTTTACCGAACTCAACGCCCACAACCCCGACTTCGGCGCCAAGTTTTTGGGCACTCTTACCCTGGGGCCGGCCTCGCTCCACGGGAACCTGGGATTCTTAAAGGCCGGCAAAGCTAAATCGGGATATGTCATTGATTATGACACTTTGGTTTATGCCAACCCCGATACAAGCGATACCAATCCCGATATCCTTTATCGGGCCGACAGCACCAGCCGGGTTCATCCGGCCGTCCGCGGCACCGTTGACCGAGGAAACCAGCTTTTGTGGGGCGTCGGCATGGAGGTGGCCGCCGGGCCGTATGTCACTTTCCTGGTGGAAGCATCGGGCGAAAAACTGAAGAACCAGACCTTCACCTGGGGCAGCCCCGCGCGCATCACTCCCGGCATTCGCTTCAACACCCCGGGCGGTTTCACCATGGACGGCGGCTGCGAGTTCAAGCTGTTCAGGGGATCCACTTCGCCCAACTGGAACGCCGTCTTCGGGTTCTCGGTGACCTCCAGCACTATGAAGAAGACCGCGCCGCCCCCGGCCACCATCATCGCCGGCAAGGTGATGATCGCCGGCACCGATTCCATGCTTGAGGCCACTTTGACCTCGCCCGCCATCAACAACGGCGCGCCCATCATGCTCAAGCCAGACGGCAGTTACTCCATTAACGTCCCGGCCGGAACCTATAGGATCCGAGCCGCGGCCGGAGATTCATTCCTGTGGCAGGAGAAGGCGGTGAGCATAGCCCAGGGCCAGACCATGATCGTGGACTTCGGCTTAAGGCGCAAGGAATATCCCCGGGGCAACATCACCGGCAAGATCACCGATAGCAAGACCGGCAATGCCATGGGCGCCACCATCAACATTTTCGGGCCCGACAAGGTAATGGTGGGAACGCCGGCGGTCAGCGACCTGCTGACCGGCATATATTCCATCAACCTGCCGCCCAACATCTACATGGTGCAGGCGCAGGCCGAGGGCTACAACACCGAGACCGCCCCGGTGCCGGTCAACGACAAGCAGACCTTCATTCAGAACTTCTCACTCCGGGCCATTCCCAAGAAGGGCGAGAAGGTGGTCCTCATCGGCATCAAGTTCAAGATCAACCGGGCCGACATCATCCCGTCCTCGTACAGCATCCTGGACGAAGCCGCCAAGATGCTCAAGGACAATCCCACCATCAAGGTCGAGATCGGCGGCCACACCGACAGCCGGGGCAGCGACGCCAAGAACCAGAGGCTTTCGGAGGCCCGGGCGGTGTCGGTGCGCAATTACCTGATCAACATCCAGGGCATTGCCGGGGACCGGATGACCGCCAAGGGCTACGGAGAATCGCTGCCCATAGCCAGCAACAAGACCGTCAAGGGCCGGGCCGAGAACAGGCGGATAGAGTTCGTAGTGATGAGCCAACAGTAACGGTAGATTAGGAAATTGATAACTGATAATTGTTAATGGGGGTTTTTAACCACGAAAAACCAATTGAAGACAGCTACAAGTTTGTCTCATCAACCTTAGGACGCCATAGTGGGTGCCTAGGCAAAGGCCATTAGCTTTCCCAGCGATTTAAGGAAAATCAGGGAGCAGATGACCAAAGAGGTTTCAAGGGGGAAGAGAGAAACGACCAAGGCTTGACACTTCCGTAAGTTATTAATAGGAGCGTCTATTAGTAGACATTCCTGTTTCTTTCAATCCAATATAATTAGCGTATTTCGCGCCTGCGCGCTGTAGCACGGAGTTTACACCGATGAAAAAGGTGGCGCACAGGCGTGTGTTTTGGTGAGAATAAAATCTACTATTGGTTCGGCTTACTTCGGCAAGCTCAGTACAAGTCACTCACCACAAGTATCCGCTCTGAGTAGTATATACAAGCCTATCTCCCACCTACGCTCTTGCTTCCTCCTTCGCGTTGCTGCTACGGCGGACAAGTCGGCGGACAGGCAGTGCAGGCTCTTGCCAACCTCACCCAATCTGCCGACGACTTTCTCCAAATTAATTTGGAGAGAGGGTTAGGTCAGAACCCGGCAGGTATCCGGGCCGGGGAAAAATTGATTTTTCCATTGGGTGGATGCCAATTGCCCCGGATCCGCATCAGACGGGCACGGAGAAAAAGGCTTAATGCTCCAAATTCAGCGCTTGGCACAAGGTTATCCAGCATATAATTAAAACCCATAAAATTGTTTTTAAAGGGGAGCCATAAAATGAGAAACAAAATACTTTCATCTTTGCTTGCGGCAACAATAATTGCCGCGGTGGTTTTTAGCGGTTGCAGCAAAGAACCCCCTGCCAGCGTCAAGCCACCTGTCCCAGAAGATACATTGTCTGGGGATTATTTCCCATTAGTGACCGGTTCAAAATGGATTTATGCCTGGACAATCAACGGCAGCACCTATACCGTCACCCGCACCGTTATCGACACGGTCATCTTGTGGGGTATGGACACTGTGAAATGCGTTGTTGAAAATGGTCCCCCGGTTACTGATACCACTTATTTGTATACCGATACCACTTATTTTAAGAAGACCGCAAGCGGCATAACTGAACACAATAAAAACGGCGATCTTATTTGCAACAGGGCTGTATTCCCATTGATCGTGGGAAGAAAATGGGGCACAGGAACAAACGATTATAGCTTTTTAGAGATGCGAGAAGCTGTAACCATTGATACCGTGCGTTATCCCGAATGTTTTAAATTGAGGTATAAAAATTACCGAGACAACACCGCGAGCGGCTGTATGTGGTTTGCCCGGGATGTAGGATTTGTAGAAGGGGCTATCCAGGGAACGATAGTATTAAAAAGTTATAAAACTCCTCCAAAATAACAAGCATATATTCAGTAGAAATATTAGTCTCATTCATTTGAAACGCAGAGGATACAGGTGGTAAGGTAACCCCACCCAGCTCTCCCCTTGAGGGGATGGCTAACGGGAGGGGTTAGGTTTCATCAATAGCCCAGGCCTTCAGGCCTGGGCTATATTTTTGTTACGCTTTTTTGTTGTTACGCTTTTTTGTTTGACAATCATACGGTTTTTGCGTTATCATTAAAGTTTATAAAGGGAAATTCCAACAATTTACAGAGTTTCCGCCGATGAAACAAATAGCTTTTTTCGAAGACGAGGGTTATAAAGGCCTCTATCCCCTGACCTGCCTGCGGCCCTGCTGGAGCCTGCTTTTGGGAGGCCACTGTCTGATGCATGCCGGCCTCTTGAGGCTGGGCGCCAGGAAGGCTAACTTTTGGGCCCTGCCGGAGCGTCAGGAGGTCTTAAGGGCCGCCGGGCTGGAAGGCCAGGAGATAGGCCAGGCCGGGCTTCCCCTGCTCCTGATAAACGGCCGGGCCAGGCTTTCGGCCCGCACCGTGAACTGGCTGTCCAAGGCCGAGACCGACACCGTATTTCTTTCCGGCCAGTCAATTGTGGCGTTTAAGATATGCGATAAAAAACTTCTGGATCTGATTAAACAAAACAATCCCACCCCGGCCTTCATAAATTCCATAGTTCAAAAAATGCGCAGCTTTGAGACCAAGGACCCGGTCTTCGAACGCCTATGGGAACTGGTCAATTACAACGGCCGGGCCATTACCGAAGATTTTGATCTTTTTAAGGACGGCGGGGTCAAGCTGTCCAAAGGCGTCCATCTGGTGGGCAAACGAAAGGATATTAAGATCGGCAAGGGGGCGCAGGTGCTGCCGGGAACGGCGCTGGACACCACCCGGGGACCCATCATCATCGACCAGAAGGCCCGGATCAGTCCGCCCAGCTACATCCAGGGGCCCTGCTATATCGGGCCGGAGGCGGTGATCGACGGGGCCAGGATCAGGCCCGGGGCGTCCCTGGGACATCATTGCAAAATAGCGGGCGAGTTGGAAGAGTCCGTGGTCATGCATTACAGCAACAAGCGCCACGACGGCTTTCTGGGCCACGCCTATCTGGGTGCCTGGGTCAACCTGGGGGCGCAGACCTGCAACTCCGACCTGAAGAACAATTACGGAAACATCACGGTTTGGGTCAACGGGAAGTACGAGGACTCCGGGCAGATCAAGGCCGGCTGTTACATAGGCGACCACAGCAAGACTGCCATTGGAACCATGATCAACACCGGGGCGGTCATCGGCGTGGCCTGCAATGTCTTCGGCGGCCCGGTGAAAAAATACCTACCGCCGTTCAGCTGGGGCTGCAGCGAAAAGTTTTGGGACCATCAGTTAGACAAGGCCCTGGCCACGGCCCGGACGGTCATGAGCCGGCGGGGGCAGCCACCGAATATTTTCCAGGAAAAATTGTTAAAAAAAATATTCATCGAAACCAAGCCCGACCGGGATAATCTATCGGGGGAGCAAAACAAATGAAAGCCGTGATCATGGCCGGAGGTTTTGGGACGCGGCTGCGCCCCCTGACTTGCATCCTGCCCAAGCCCATGGTACCGGTGGTCAACCGCCCGATGATGGAGCATGTCATCCGGCTTTTGGCCGGGCACGGCATTACCGAGATGGCGGCGCTGCTGTTCCACCAGGCCCAGGCCATTTCCGGCCATTTCAAGGACGGGGCCGAATACGACGTGAAGATAGAATATTTGAGGCCCGACGCCGACTACGGCACGGCCGGGGCGGTAGGCATGGCCCGGGATCTGCTGAAGGAGCCGTTCATCGTGATCTCCGGCGACCTGCTGACCGATTTCGACCTTTCCGAGATCGTAAAGTTCCACAATGACAAAAAGGCCCTGGCCACCATCACCCTGACCCGGGTCCAGAACCCGCTGGAATACGGCATCGTAATCACCGAGCCGGACGGCCGCATTGTACGTTTCCTGGAAAAGCCCACATGGGGCCAGGTCTTCTCGGATACCATCAACACCGGGATCTACATGTTCCAGCCGGAGATCTTCGACCTGATCCCCAAAGCCCGGGAATTCGACTTCTCCCAAAACCTGTTCCCGGCCCTGCTGGAGAAAAACCTGCCGCTCTACGGCCAGGTGGCCTCCGGCTACTGGCGGGACGTGGGCAACATCTCGGAATACCGCCAGGCCCACTGGGACGCCCTCAAAGGGAACGTCAAGGTGGAGGTGGAAGGCGACCGGCTGAACCTGATTGGCAAGGACATCTGGGTGGGCAAGGGATCAAGCATCCAGGCCAGGAATACCAACCTGACCGGAGCCGTGATCCTGGGCAAGAACGTCAAAGTGGGCGAAGGCACCCATCTCCACGACGTGGTGATCGGGGACAACTGCCAGATCGGCCGGAACGCCTTCATCGAACACTCCATCCTGTGGGCCGATTGCCGGGTAGGCGACCAGGCCCGGATAGACGGGGCGATAGTCTGCGACGGAGTGACGGTCTCCGAGGGCGCGGGAATAGAACAGAACGCCATCATCAGCAGCCAGGTCCAAATCGGTCCCCGGGCCCGGGTGCTGGAGAACATCAAGGTTTGGCCGGGCAAGGCGGTGGACGAGGATTCCATCCTGACCTCCAGCCTGATCTGGGGCGACCGCTGGCTCAAGGAATTCTTCGCCGGCCCCAGGGTGACCGGACTGGCCAACATGGAGATGACCCCGGAGTTTGCGGCCAAGCTGGGGGCGGCCTTCGGGGCCCTTCTGGGGCCGGGCTCCCTGGCGGCCACCAGCCGGGACGGTCATCCCGCCAGCCGGATGATCAACCGGGCCTTGCTCTCGGGGCTGCTTTCCTCCGGGGCCAACGCCGAGGACTTAAGGGCCATGCCCATTCCCCTGTTGCGCTACCAGCTGAAATCCGGCAAGGAGATGGGCGGCATCCATACCCGCAAATCGCCGTTCGATTCAAAATACGTGGATATAATATTTTTTGACGGAGACGGCAAGGACCTACCGCCCTCCAAGGTGAAAAACCTGGAACGGCTGTTCCTGCGCGAGGATTTTAAGCGGGCCGAACCCGACGATACCGGTCTGCTGGAGTTTCCGGAGCGGACCATCGAGAGCTACCGCGAGGGCCTGCTTTCCTACATCAACACCCGGGCCATCAAAGAGGCCGGTTTTAAGATAGTGATAGACTACGCCTATGGCGCGGCGGCCGCCATCTTTCCCTCCCTCCTGGGCGAACTGGGCCTGGAAGTGGTGGCCCTTAATGCCCTGCTCAATCCCGCCAAGATCACCAAGACCAAAGAGGATTTTGAAAGATCGCAGGCCGGCCTGGCCGAGGCGGTCAAGTCGCTTAAGGCCGACCTGGGTTTTCTGTTAGACAGTGGGGCCGAGCGGGTGTTCTTGGTGGACGGCCGGGGCCGGATATTAAGCGGCGACGAGGCCATGCTGGCCATCTCGCTTTTAGTGATGAAGAGCAAAGCCGTCAAGGCCCTGGCCGTTCCGGTAACCGCCTCGCGGGTGATCGAGGAGATGGCCCAAAAATACGGGGTGGCGGTCAAGCGCAGCCGGATAGACAACCGCTCCCTAATGGAGATGGCCTCCGGCGAGGAGGTCGGCTTCATCGCCAGCCGCCGGGCGGGTTTCATTTTCCCCGAATTCCAGCCGGCCTTCGACGCCATGTTGACCGTCTGCAAGATTCTAGAGATGATGGCCATTTCCCAAACCAGGATCGAAGACCTTTATTCCGAGATCCCCCGGAGCTTTCTGGTCCGGAAGAACATCGCCTGTCCCTGGAGCAAGAAGGGCGAGGTGTTGCGGGCGCTGATAGAGGAGACCAAGGGGCATCAGGAACGGGAGATGATCGACGGGCTGAAACTTTTCTTCGGGCCCGACTGGGTGCAGGTGATCCCGGATCCCTACCGGGAGCTGTTTCACGTCAACGCCGAAGCCGGCAGCCGGGAGCAGGCGGAGAAAATGGCGGATGAGTATCTGGGCAAAATGGGCAGGATGATAGGCTGAGAACTAATTGTTGCCTAATCTTTTCTCCGCTTTCTCCTTGAAGAGAAAGCTCCAAAGAGAGGCCTTCGCTAAAGCTAGTGCCTCCGCTAAAGCTTTGGCACACGCTTGCGCGCCGAAACAGCCACTATTAATGCTACTACGGCGTGCAGGCACGAAGAAGCCATAATATAAAGCATAAGCGGACGGCCCCCCTGGGACGCCGTCGTCCAAAGCCTGCTTGCATATAAGCAGACTATGGCGCCGGACGAAAGCATGCAAGGAGCGTAAGCGAAACTTTCGCACAGCGCTGCTCTGAAATCATAATAACCAGCTGCCTGAATGTCTTGATCAAGAAATAGGGCACCCGCACGCAAAACATTCTTTATCCGACTTTTCAGTCGGATAAAACGGTAACTTATGCCAGGCAGCAGCACTGAAAGCGAATCGGGGGCTGGTCCCGGAAAATAAAGTAATCGGACGATTAGATTATAAGTTCTATCGTAAAATATCAGACCCAAGGAACTTATTTTGTCCCTTGGGATGGTAAAGATAATACGGGCAGATTAGTCCCTGATGGTGTATATTTTTATCATTTAAGTGTTGGGGATTACTCGGAGACAAAGAAAATGTTAATGCTAAAATAAACGAGAATGCAAGTCCGCCTATGCTAAAATAAAAATATCCCATTAACCCAAAAGGCCGCCCCGTAATCCACCTTTGTCTGCCTTCCGCCTACGTTCATACTACGGCGGACAGGTTGGCAGACTATGGCGGACAAGTTTGCGGGACGGCCTTTTATTTTTAAAATACTCAATAAATCTCTTGCAAACAAGGGGTTATATATGGTATTTTTAAACGTTAAACCAATTAAAAGGATACAATGAAAAAATCTACTTTAGCCGTATTATTGTTATTCGCAACCAGCTCACTTTGGGCCGAAGAATCCAAAGATTTAGGCCTGAAACACTGGACCTATCCCGTTCTGCAGAGGTTCGAGGCCAAGGGCTGGCTGGCGCTTCCGGCCACCCGGCCCTATAGCTACGGCCAGGTCGCCGCCGAACTGGGGAAAATGAAGGAGATGGTTTCCTCTAACCAGGTGACTCTTTCAAAGGCCGATAAATACAACTGGGACAGGCTTTCCCAGGAATTCCTGGCCGATTCCACCCAGCCCCGGCTGGTGGAAAAGGACCTGCTGTCAGTTGGTGATGAGAACGTTAAATTCAATGCTGACGGGGCGTTGCTTCCAAAAACACTTATCAGCAATCTGTCATCCCCGACGCATTCGCTGACTGGTCAGGTGGACTTCGGCGGCAGCATCAAAGGGTCCATGTTCTTTGACCAGAGACTGTCGTTCCTGGTGGAAAAGGAGAATGCCAAGGTGGAGAAGATCTCGGCCACCCAGACCGCCTGGCGGGGAGGAAAATTTGTGATCGACTGGTCGTATTTCCGGGTCAAACTGCCCTGGCTCTACGTTACCTTGGGCCGGCAGCAGCACTGGTGGGGGCCGGGCCGGGTGGGCACCCTGCTGGTCTCGGACAATGCCCCGGCCTTCGACGCCCTGAACCTAAAACTCGATTACAAGCGGATCGGCTTCGAGTCCTTTGCCGGGATACTGGGCACCGAGCAGCAGCGCTTCTTTTCCGGGCACCGGGCTACCATCAGGCTGTTCAAAAGCTTGGACCTGGGCGCATCGGAAGTGGTGATCTACCGGGCCAAGAACATAGACCCGGTCTACATCAATCCGTTACTGTCGTTCTACGGCACTCAGTGGAACGAGCGGGACGACGACAACGTGCTGTGGACCGCCGATGCCGCCTGGACCGCCTTCAACGGCTGCAAGGTCTACGGAGAACTGTTGATGGACGATGTCCAGTACGAGCAGGATCCGCCGGCCCCCCAGAAACTGGGATTCCTGGCGGGCGTCCATCTGGCCGATCCGCTGGGCCTGCCTGACGCCGATGTCAAACTGGAATATGTCGGAAACCAGAAATGGGTCTATGGCCACCGGAGGTTCGGCAACCGCTACGTGGGCGGCGACAGCTTAAGCGTCATCGGCCATGCCGTAGGCACCGACGCCGACCTGTTCGATTTGAAGCTGGAACACCGGTTCCATCCCCGGTTCGACCTGGGCCTGGAGTATTCGCTGGAGCGGCATGGAGAGGGGAAAGTCTCCGACAGCCTGATATATGGGATCGAGATAATTTATGTTAATGGAGATCCATATACCACCGGAGGGGTTTGTGGCAGTGACACGGTGGCCCTGGCCACGGGCTTCTTAACAGGCACCATCCAGCGCCGCGATCAGGGAGCGCTTTATTTCAACTGGCAGCCCTGGCATTGGGCACTTTTTAACGCCAGATTCTGGCTGGCCTATACCAAAAATCCGAACAACCTGCCAGGCCTGAGATTCAACGACCGGGGCGCAGAGTTAAGCTTAAAACTGGATTACTGATACAGCAAAAATTAAGCTTTTTATTAGGAGAACACCTTGAAAAAAGCGTTTTATTTTGCATCAGTTGTGGTCGTCTTGTTTATTTTCAGCTATTCCAATGCTGCAGCTGCTTCCGATAGTCTGTCTTATCCTTCGAAGCACGGCAGTAATTACACGATAAATCTTGCAGGCCCTACTATGGGACTGTCATTGGCTTTTGGCAGATTTGTTTCCAAGAACTCTGAAATTGAGTTGGGTTTAGGTTTTGTAGGTGCTTATGCAGGCTATAAATATCATTGGTGGATGTGGCGCAACGAGGATAATGAACGTTTATCGCCATATTCAGGTTTATATTACTCGCGCTTTCTTACTTTTGATACTTTAGAAACTATAGAATCACTTATTATAGTTAAATAGTATTTATATCCCAGTTGGTCTTCATTTTTATGGCGTTAATGGTTGGCTTTGGTATGAAACCGTACACCCCCCGATGCCTATATATTGAGGGTGAACTTTATTTCGGATATTAATGTAATGACCCTTTTATACTCGGAGTATATCCGGAGCCATTCTTTTTCGATGTCCCATTCTACGAAC
>JACQXR010000037.1 GCA_016208585.1 candidate division TA06 bacterium
GAGTTTGAGCAGGTTCATAAAATGCTCAACCGGAAAATCTACAATTTGGATCGTTTTTGTAAGTGACCCTAAAATACGGAATCAGTATTTACAATGCTTTGGGAGGTTTTTTGTTGCATATTGCGCATTTTTGAGGTTAATACAATTGTATCGTTCACCCGCTTTCATGAGTGAATCTTGCCTAACAAAACCATATCTTTTATCTTTTGTATGGTGCAGCCGAGCCAGCTGACTCCGTTTTCAGATCCATCCAGCAATCATCGAACGTCTGCAGCGAGTAGTTTCCAGATCTCTATCTTAACGACGTCGGATAAACTGCACTGAGCGTTTACCCTTGGGGGAACTATTTTTCTCTTGACTTGTGCCTTTTAATGGGTGTGCCTTTTAATGGGTGTGCCCTGGTGTCCCTTCGACAGAGTTTACCCTGAGTGAACCGAAGGGCTCAGGACATGCTTTGTGGCTGAATAGTAACAAACAATCAAACCGAAAATAAATAAAAAAGCAAATAAAGGAGCAAAAGGAACATGTCGGACAAGAAACAAGTAGTACTGGAAGCCATCGAGCAGATGACAGTGCTGGAGCTGGCTGGATTGGTCAAGTCCCTGGAAGAAAAATTCGGCGTCAAGGCCGCCGTCCCAGCGGCCGTAGCCGCAGGCGGCGGAGCCGCCGCCGCCCCGGCCGAAGAGAAGACCTCTTTTGACGTGGTGCTGGTCTCCGGCGGAGATAAGAAGATCCAGGTGATCAAGGAAGTGCGGGGAATCACCAACCTGGGACTCAAGGAAGCCAAGGACCTGGTGGAAAGCGCTCCCAAGCCGGTCAAAGAGGGCGTATCCAAGGACGAGGCCCAGAAGATCAAGACCACTCTGGAAGCGGCCGGCGCCGTGGTGGAGCTCAAGTAAGAATACCCGCCGGTCAAGGGCGCAAAATAAAAACATAGACCGCTTTTCTGCGGCAGCGGTTGCCGCGGAGAAGAAAAAGATTTCCTTAAGGCGTTTGAGGGGGCCGGCTGCGGCTGCGGTGCCGCGGAATTTTTTAAAGGCCCGTCAAACGTCGCTTTTTTGGTGGCCTTAACATTGCCCGGAACGAAGACAATTGCCACGGCCACCTGTCGTTTTCTGCCCGGGCAATGGAGCGGTCCCATCCCTCAAGCCCGGCCCCCTTTGATCGGTCCCGATATCAGACACCCCTTTAAAAAGAGGAGGTTATTTTGAAGCCCGTAAAAAGAAAAGATTATTCCAAAATCAAGTCGGGAATCCAGCTTCCCAACATGCTGGACATGCAGCTCAATTCCTACAAGGATTTTTTGCAGGAGCATCAGGCTCCGGAAAAACGCAAAAACGAAGGGCTGCAAGCGGTATTCAACGAGATCTTTCCCATCGAGGACGCCCAGAACCGGATGGCGATGGATTTCATCTCTTACGGGCTGGGCAAGCCCCGCTATTCCATCTCCGAGTGCCACGACCGCGATATGACCTACGCCGCCCCCTTAAAGGCCATCCTAAGGCTTTCGCTTAAGGATCCGGGCGAGCCCAAGGGCAAGCCCAAGGAAGTGGTGGAAAAGGAGGTCTATCTGGGCGAAGTGCCCCTGATGACCGAGACCGGCACCTTCGTGATCAACGGGGCCGAGCGGGTGGTGGTCAGCCAGCTGCACCGCTCTCCCGGCGCCTTCTTCGCTGAGAAGACCCATCCCTCGGGCAAGCGGATCTACACCGCCGAGATCATCCCCTACCGCGGCTCCTGGCTCAAACTGACCCTGGACCCCAATGATCTTTTATGGGTCTCCATCGACAAGCACCGCAAGTTCCACGCCACCCTGTTGCTGCGGGCGGTGGGCTATGCCACCAACAAGGCCCTGCTCTCCCTTTATCACCAGCCGGAGACCCTCTCCCTGGCCGGGGAAAAGCAGGTTTTGGAACGCTATCTTTTCAGCGATGTAGCCGCCCCCAGGACCGGCGAGGTGCTGGCCGAGGCCGGCCATAAAATAACCCCCGAGATCCTGGCCACCCTAAAACTGTCCAAGGTGGAAAAGGTGGAGGTAGTGGCCATCGATCCGGTCAAGGACCCGGCCAGCATCCCCCGCACCATGCTGGTCGACAACAACAAGGGATCCAAGGAGGACGCCCTCTCCAAGATCTACAATATCCTTCACCCCGGAGACGCCATCAATCCGGAACTCTCCAAGGCGGTGATCGAGAAGATGTTCTTCGACCGCAAACGCTACGACCTGAAAAAGGTGGGTCGCTACCAGCTGAACAAACGGCTGGGCCAGGAGATCTCCACCGGCAATTTGCTTTGCCCTAAGGATTTTGTGGAAGTGGTCCGCTATCTTCTGTCATTAAGGATGAACCAGGGAGAAGTGGACGATATCGATCATCTGGGCAACCGCCGGGTGTTGCGGGTGGGCGAGCTGGTCTCCAATCAATTCTCGGCCGCGCTCTCCCGGATGGCCCGGATGACCCGGGAGCGGATGGCCATGTGGGACGGACAGAGTTCCATTACCCCGCAGGACCTGGTCAACTCCCGCATCATCTCCTCCACCGTCAACAGCTTTTTCAGCTCTTCCCAGCTTTCCCAGTTCTTAGACCAGCCCAACCCGCTGGCCGAGCTGAGGCACAAGCGGCGCCTTTCGGCCCTGGGGCCCGGCGGCCTGACCCGGGAACGGGCCGGGTTCGAGGTGCGCGACGTGCATTACACCCATTACGGCCGGATGTGCCCCATCGAGACCCCGGAAGGACCCAACATCGGATTGATCGCCTCCCTGGCCTGCTTTGCCCGGGTCAACGAACTGGGCTTTTTGGAAACCCCCTACCGCAAGCTTAAAAATGGCAAGCTGACCGGAGAGGTGGATTACCTTTCGGCCAACGAAGAAGACCAGTTTATCATCGCCCAGGCCAACACCCCGGTGGACGACGTCGGAAAGATGCTGAGCGAACAGGCCTTGAGCCGCTACCGGGAGACCTTTCCCCGGGCCAAGGCCCAGGAGGTCCACTACATGGACGTTTCCCCCCAACAGTTAGTGAGCCTGTCGGCCGCGCTGATCCCGTTCCTGGAGCATGACGACGCCAACCGGGCCCTGATGGGATCCAACATGCAGTGCCAGGCGGTCCCCCTGTTAAAGCCCCAGTCCCCGGTGGTGGGCACCGGCCTGGAGGGCAAGGCGGCGGTGGACTCCGGCACCATGGTCATCTGCAAGCGGGACGGAGCGGTGGAAAAAGTGACCGCCGACAGCGTCTTCATCCGGCCCGCCAAGACCGACATCGCCGAAGTGGACTTTTTAAAGGACAGCCAGTACGACGTTTATCACCTTACCAAGTTCCGCCGTTCCAACCAGGACACCTGCCTTAATCATAAGCCCATCGTCCGGGAAGGGGACGCCGTCAAAAAGGGAGAGGTGATCGCCGACGGCTCCTCCACCGAGGGCGGCGAATTGGCCTTAGGGATCAACTGCCTGGTGGGCTTTCTGCCCTGGTCCGGCTTCAACTTTGAGGATGCCATCATCATCTCCGACCGGATGGTCCAGGACGACAAGTTCACCTCGGTCCACATCGAGAACTTTGAGTGCTTCGTGCGCGACACCAAGCGGGGTCCCGAGGAGATAACCCGGGAGATCCCCAACGTGGGCGAGGAGGCGGTGAAGGACCTGGACGAAAACGGGATCATCCACATCGGCGCCCGGGTGGAGGCCGGCGACATCCTGGTGGGTAAGGTGACTCCCAAGGGCGAGACCGAGCCCACCCCCGAGGAAAAACTCTTACGGGCCATCTTCGGCGACAAGGCCGGAGACTTCAAGGACACTTCGCTTAAAGCGCCCCCGGGCATGGACGGGATAGTCTGCGACGTCAAGGTCTTCTCCCGCAAAAGCCAGGACCGGAGAAGCAGCCAGGAGGAAAAGCGCAAGATCGAAGAGATGCAGAAGGAAGCGCGGAAGCGGACCGAACGGATCCGGAACGAGCGCGACCGGCGCTTAACGGGACTGCTGTTGGACCAGCCCTGCAACCAGACCCTGAAGGACGGGGAAAAACTGCTGGCCCGCAAGGGGCAGCGTCTTTCGGAAGCGGTGTTGGACGAAATAAAATTTGAGAAAATTCCGCCGGAAGAAATGGCCCAGATCTGCGAAGACTTGGGGCTGGGCGCCAAGGCCGTAAAATTGATGGATTTGGCCCGCAAGGCCATCGAAACGGTGCAGTACGAATTGCAGATCGAAAAGGAAAAAGTGGAGCGGGGCGACGAGCTGCCGGCCGACGTCATCAAATTAGTCAAGGTCTTCGTCTCCCGCAAGCGCAAGCTGATGGTGGGCGACAAGCTGGCCGGACGGCACGGCAACAAGGGGGTGCTGGCCAGGATAGTGCCCGAGGAAGATATGCCTTACCTGGCCGACGGCCGCCCCCTGGACATGATCTTAAATCCTCTGGGCGTGCCCTCGCGCATGAACCTGGGACAGGTGCTGGAGACCCATCTGGGATGGGCCGCCCAGATCCTGGGCTTCAAGGTGGCCACCCCCATTTTCGACGGGGCCAACATCGCCGAGATCCAGGCCGAAATGAAACTGGCCGGACTTCCCGAGCACGGCAAGGTCACTCTTTACGACGGCCGGAGCGGACAGTCCTTTGACGAGCCGGTGACGGTGGGCCTGATGTATATGCTGAAGCTGTCCCACCTGGTAGACGACAAGATCCATGCCCGGTCCATCGGGCCATATTCCCTGATCACCCAGCAGCCCCTGGGAGGCAAGGCCCATTTCGGCGGCCAGCGTTTCGGGGAGATGGAGGTCTGGGCCTTGGAATCCTACGGCGCGGCCTATACCCTGCAGGAGATACTGACGGTCAAGTCCGACGACGTCCAGGGGCGGCAGCGGGTCTACGAGGGCATCGTCAAGGGAGACAACCTGCCGGAGCCCGGCACCCCGGCCTGCTTTGACGTGCTGGTCAACGAACTGAGGGGCCTGTGCCTGGACGTTCAATTGTATAAGGAGGATTAAGCGATGACCCCCGAAAGAACTGCCAATACCGGCGAGATGGAGATCCGGGCCACCGATTTTGACTTCATCAAGCTTAAACTGGCCTCGCCGGAGATTATACATGGCTGGTCGCTGGGAGAGGTGACCAAGCCCGAGACCATCAATTACCGCACCTTCAAGCCGGAACGGGACGGACTGTTCTGCGAAAAGATATTCGGCCCCACCAAGGACTGGGAATGCAACTGCGGGAAATATAAAAAGATCCGCTTCAAAGGCGTGATCTGCGACCGCTGCGGGGTGGAGGTCACCCTGTCCCGGGTCCGCCGGGAGCGGATGGGGCACATTGACCTGGCGGTGCCGGTGGCCCATATCTGGTACTTCAAGTCCCTGCCCTCGCGGATCGGCCAGCTTTTGGACGTCTCCATCCGGGACCTGGAGCGGGTGCTGTACTACGAGAGCTACATCGTGATCGAGCCCGGTTCCTCGGGTTTTAAAAAGAAGGAGCTGATCAACGAGGACCAGTGCATCAAGGCCGAGGAGGAATACGGCAAGGATTTCACCGCCCAGATGGGAGCCGAGGCCATCCGTGAGCTTTTGCGCGAGATCAACATCGACGACCTGTCGGCCGAGCTGCGATCCCGCTTAAGGCTGGAGGTATCGGCCGAGGTCAAGAAGAACGTCTTAAAACGCCTGAGGATCGTCGAGGCCTTCCGCAAGTCGGGCAACCGGTCGGAGTGGATGATCCTTTCGGCCATCCCGGTGATCCCCCCGGACCTGCGTCCCTTAGTGCCCCTGGAGGGCGGCCGGTTCGCCACCTCGGATCTCAACGACCTCTACCGCCGGGTGATCACCCGCAACAACCGCCTGAAGAAGATCATCGACATGCGGGCCCCGGAGATCATCCTGCGCAACGAAAAGCGGATGCTGCAGGAAGCGGTGGACGCCCTGTTCGACAACGGCCGCCGCTCCCGGGCCTTAAAGGGCCGGGGCAACCGCGAGTTGAAGAGCCTGTCCGAGATCTTAAGGGGCAAGCAGGGGCGGTTCCGCCAAAATCTATTGGGCAAGCGGGTGGACTATTCCGGCCGCTCGGTGATCGTGGTCGGTCCCGAGCTGAAGCCCTATCAGTGCGGGCTTCCCAAGAGCATGGCTTTGGAGCTGTTCAAGCCATTCATTCTGAAAAAGCTGGAGGAAAAGGGATACGTCCAGAGCGTCAAAAGCGCCAAACGCCTGGTGGAAAAGGAAAAGCC
>JACQXR010000038.1 GCA_016208585.1 candidate division TA06 bacterium
TATATAGGGCAAAATCTTTTTGGCTTCAACCAAAATCATTTACCCTCAAAACCATGTGCCCCCAGAAACTTCTCATATTCCTCGGCGAATGTTGTTTTTCTATGATGCTCCTCTTGGTTGGCAATATATGCTCTCACTTTTTCCACCCCCGATTGGCTCACCGATAGCGCGATGTATTCATCCTGCCATTCAAATTTATGTTTCAACAGACTTTGTTTATTTACCCAAAATGACGATTCGCCTTTTAGGAGCATTACTGTTTTTGAAATAGTCTGCTCTGTGCCAAGCGAAACAAGTATATGTATATGATCCCGGACGCAGTTCAGGGCGTCAACGAAAACGCCCTTTTGCCTGCCGTTTTCTTTGATGTGATGCAGCAAATGGGTTTTTAACTCAGGCGTAATAATCGGCTGCCGGTTTTTGGTTGACCAAATCAGGTGTATCATTACCTTGATGTATGGCATGTGACTTCTTTCGATTTCGGCTAAAGCCGGTTTAATTTCATTTTTATTTATCCACGATCTAAAGATCGTGGCAATTCGTAGCGCCAGCCGGCCGAATTAATATTTACGGAAAAACCCCGCGTTACAAAACAGGGCTTTCATGGCTTTTTATCCTTTTTGAATTATTTAACGGCTCAATGTAAATTGTTTAGTTGCCACGACCCTTAGCCACGACCCTTAGCCACGACCTTTTTTGCCACGACCTTCAGGTCGTGGTATCTTATAGGGCAAAATCTTTATGGCTTTAGCCAAAATTATTTGTTTTTGCCGCACCATCGGTTTGCCCCGCAGTATGCCGTGGGCACCCCGTTTAACACGCTGTGGCGGTGGCTGCAACGGTGGCGTTTTCGGTGGGAAACTTGTCATGAGCAACACAGCATTGCTTTGCTTGCGAATGGAAGTATCTTTTCAGTGGCAACTAATTATGCCTTTATCGCCACGCCCTTGGTTCTGATCTCGTATATCAGCGGCACCCAAGTGTCTTTTTCATACGCTTTAAGGGAAAGGGGAACCGGCTCAATGCGGGGATCTATTTTATAGGCCAGCTTAAAAAGCCTTACCCCTTCTTCAAACCGGTCCTTGCCGAACTCCTGCGAAATTACCGCCACATCTATATCGCTGTCCTTGTGGCAATGGCCGTTGGCTTGCGATCCGTACAACACCATTTTTAACACCGGTATGCCATCGGCCGTCAAAGTCTTGCGGTATTTTTTCAATGTTCTTATAATTTCGCTTTTAACCATTTAAAAACCCTTTTTATTTCGTCAAAATTTTCCGCAGTGAACCCGGCGGTGCATTTTTTATAAAACTCCATTTCCTCTTCGGGATATCTTGATTCCTGGTAAAACTCCATAAACCCGGCCAATTTATCCGTGATCTCTTCCGGCATATCATCGCCCAGTTTTTTGGCCAAGACTGGTAAAGAATGAATATACGGCGCGTGGTTCTCCGTTTTTTTAACCACCAGGGCCTTAAGCAGTTTTTCAACAGCCAGGTGCCCCATAAATAAAGCATAAGGATAGCGCTTTGCCTTTAGCATCGCTTCTGCGGTCTCCAAATCATACTCCGCGCCATTTAACCAGTAATTTACGGTTTTTTCTATGTCGAATTTTAGAGCCATAAACTTACTGCCGCCTTTTTATTCTGTAAGGCGGCGCTATTAGTTCCGCCTTCGCCCCGCTTTGGCGGACAGGCTGGGCTGGCAAGAACTAGGCCCGAGCCATAATCGTATAAAGTTATCTTATCCAGGCGTAAATGATAACAAAACGGCTGTTTATTGTCAAGCAATATTTTGGGAAATCGCTATTGGCTATTTTGCCTTTTTAAATTTATACCTGGCCAGCAGCCAGCCCAATACTACACCCAGCATCAGGCAAAGAAGAGCCAGGACCATGGCCGCGCTCTTGATGAACGACTTAGGCCCCAGGAATTCAAAGGGCTGCTGGTTGTAGCCCTTCTCCTGGATCTGGATGGAGACATTGGCCGACTTGCCCCGACCTTCCCCTTTGATCCGGTTGACCTCGTATTCCAGGCTCTGCGCCTGCTGGCTGATCAGCGCCACCACATCTGGATCGGGATTGGCCGAAGTAAGAACCTTGGCCAGGTGCTTTTAAAAGGCCTTCAGCCTCTTTTCCTTGTTGGGCAGGTCCAACTCGTCCTGGTTCTCGTAATACGACTGGGACTGGACCGAACCCCAGGAGGCCACCAGATTGATGAACGCCACCGCCTGGGATTTTTCCACCAGGCAATTGGCGCTGATGGCCCGCTTGTTAGTTGAACTATTTTTGTAGTCGCTGTAACTCTTGAAAACGATCTTCAGTTCCGCGGCCGCCTTTTGCAGTTCCTTCTGGGCATTATCGATGTTCCCGGTCTCGATGGTGATGTTACCGTTGCCGGGTGCAGCCAGGACCAGGTTCTTGGAAAACAGGTTGGACGTCAAAGCCAGCAGGCAGAAAATGATCCCGGTAAATGTTATCCGGCGCATGATGTTTTCCTCCTTTTTTACCATTTTGCCACAAAGCGATGCACTGAGTTTATCGCAGTGGCTCAAAGACAATAATAACAATTCACGATTTACAATTCACGATTTGGCTTGGCTCTATCTAGTTCCGTTTTCGCTTTGGTATTTTTCCATAAATGCCTTTTGCCACTGGTCAAAACTTTGCTCCTCCATTGCCAATCGCATCCCTTCCATCATCTTTAAATAGAACCTGAGGTTGTGGATGGTTCCCAAAGTGGAGGCTAAAATTTCGTCGGACATGTACAGGTGCCGGAGATAGGCCCGGGTGAAGTTTTTACACAGATAGCAGTCGCATTCGGAATCCACCGGGAAAAAGTCATCAAAATGTTTGGCATTGCGCAGGGCCAGCCGGCCGGTGGAGGTGAACAGCGAACCGTTGCGGGCGTTGCGGGTGGGCATCACGCAGTCGAACATGTCCACCCCTAGCGAAACGCCTTGGATGATGTCCTCGGGGAAACCCACTCCCATCATGTAGCGGGGCTTGTCTTCAGGCAATACGGCATTGGCCGTTGCTATGGCCTCCCAGGTCTGCTCCTTGGGCTCGCCGATGGCCAGGCCGCCGATGGCATAGCCTTCAAAGCCTATCTCCAGCAGCTCCCGGGCGCTGCGTCTCCGCAGTTCCGGGTAGGTCCCGCCCTGGACGATGCCGAACAAAGCCTGGCCTGTCTTAAGCGACAAGAATTCCCGGCGGCAGCGCCGGGCCCAGCGGGTGGTGCGGCCGGTGGAGCGCTCGGCGTATTCCAAAGTGGCGGGATAGGGAATGCATTCGTCAAAACACATGACGATGTCGGCTCCCAGATCCGCCTCAAGCCGCATCACGCTTTCGGGGGTAAACAGGTGGGAAGAGCCGTCTAGGTGCGACTGGAAACCGACCCCCTCTTCCTTGATGTTGCGAAGCTCGGCCAGGCTGAATACTTGAAAGCCCCCGGAGTCCGTTAAAATGGGGCGGTCCCAGCCCATGAAGCCATGTAAGCCCCCGGCCTTCTTCACTAATTCCTGGCCCGGTCTTAAGTAGAGGTGATAGGCGTTGCCCAGAACGATCTGGGCCCCGATGTCCTTTAAATGCTGGGGGGTCAGGGATTTCACCGTGCCCTGGGTCCCCACCGGCATGAAGGTCGGGGTCTGGATAGGGCCGTGGGCAGTGGCGATGGTTCCCCGCCGGGCCGCTCCTGATATATTCAGTAATTTGAAGTTGATATGCTTGTGCCTTTATTAAGGGATACATGAAAGCAGAATATATTTCTGATTTTCGCGTTTTTAGCGGGCAGGGAACCATCTCGTTTTACATGGCGAAGAAATTCCGGATCTTTTTCAGGATGCTGTCCGAGCTGGCCGCCCGCCGCTCTTCCTCGGAGATGGCCCGGGACTTGACGATCCGTTCTAGATTCTCCTTCTGCCGCTGCTCGATTATCTTGGACAAAGCCCCGGCTATTTTGGGGTTGGCGGTGATGATGGGGCTTAAATCCTTCTTCTCCAGCATCAGCACCTCCACATCGCTGGCCGCCTTGATGGTGGCGCTACGCTTCTCCCCGGTCAACAGCGACATTTCGCCGAAGAACTTGCCCGCCCCCAGCTCGGCCACTTTGGCCTGGCGTCCGTCCTTATCCGACACCAGCACTTCCACCGTTCCCCGGTCAATGATATAGAATGAATCTCCGTCTCGGCCCTGGTGCACCAGCGCCTCCCCGGCCGCGTAGGTCTTGGTTGTAAGACTTAAGGACAACTGGCTGATATCGCGCGGAGACAGCGGGGCGAACAGCGGGATATTTTGGAGCTGTCCGGCCATCCTCTGCTGGCCGGCCTTGTTCTGCTGCTGCTCGGTCTGGGGGGTCACTGCGGTCATCTTGACGTCGCGGACCGGAAAGGGGAACTCAATCCCCTGGCGCTTGAAGTGATACCAGATCCGGCTCATCACGTCGTCCTCGATGTCGTAAAGATCTGCGAAATCGTCGATCCAGAATTTCAGGGTGTAGTTTATCGTATAGTCGTCGTATTCCTTGAGCCAGGCCCGGGGCGGCGGGTCTTTCAGTACCGACCGGGCCTCTTTGACCGCTTCCAGCATCACGGCCTTGACCTGGTTGGGCGCGCGATCGTAAGGCGCGCCGATCAGAATTTCCCGGGCGTGGATCGGGGTGGGATGGCTGTAATTGATGATCTCGTTTTTGGCGATGGAGGAATTGGGAATGATCACGAAATCATCGGTAAAGGTCTTCAGCCGGGTGGCCCGCCAGGTCATGTTCTCCACCTGCCCCTCCTGCTGGTTGATGGTCACCCAGTCCCCGATGTTAAAGGGCCGCTCCAGGTTAAGGGCGATTCCGGCGAACAAGTTGCCCAGCACGTCCTGCATGGCGATGCCCAGGATGAAGGTCAACGCGGCCGAGGTGGCGAAGAGCGGGCCCAGGTTAATCCCCAGGTTGACCTTGAGAATGATGAAGAATACCAGCACCGCCAGCATCCAGCGCACTATGTCCCGCAGCAGCAGCGGCACCTGGGCCTTTTTGCTGCCTGAAAGAAGCAGGTCAAAACCCAGATACTCAAAAATCTTAATAGCCAGGTAGAATCCCAGGAATACGCCGCTGGAAAGCACCAGGGTATTGGTCTGGGGCTTTAAGGGAATTTGGCCCCAGTGCAGGAAAAGCCTGAAGGCTATGTACAGCCCGCTGACGTTCAGCGCCAAACTCAGGCTTTTGAAAAACTTCCAACGGCACAGGGCCCTTTGGAACAGCCAGAAAACCACGAAGGCCAGGAACAGCCCGAAGCCCAGCAGCATTAGATTGGTGAATATCTGCATTGGGTTCTCCTTATATTCAAGATGGGATGCGTTTGTGCAGTGTATCTGACCCCGGCAGGTCATTGCGAAAAGGCCTACTATCCTTACACCCTAAGCAATCCAAGTATATTTGTTGGACTGCTTTCGCCTATGCTGTCTTGATTAGCCACTTCAAGCGCCATAGCTTTGGCGAAGGCGCTCGTTCGGCATAAAATAGAGTCTTCTCGCAGTGACGGATACGGGGTTGGGTCAAAACCTTCCCGCCAGGGCCAGCCGGTCTCTCTCCACTATCACAGTAACTCGCGGCTCGGCATTCTGGTTGAACTTGTAAAGATGGGCGCTGACATAGGCGTCGGCCAGCGAGCCCAGCCAGACCCCGATGGTCCACAGCATGTACTTCCGCCGCTTACCATAATAATAATCTTCGTCAAAATAACTCGATGCCAGATATTGCTTATTATAAGAATACCAGTTATATCCCAGACAGCCCAAGGCCCCGGCAAATCCGACCGCTTTAAGATAGTTTTGAGTATATAATTGTCCGCCTCCCGGGAATACGGCCGAAAATGATACCGCCAAAAAGGCCGAACGGCGGGGCTTTCTAAAGGTGGTATCCTGCTGGGCCTTGGCGGGAAGGAATAAGAACAGGGTCAGGGGAATTAATAGAAATATTTTTTTCATATCATGTAACCGTTCACTTCCTGCTCGGCAGGCTTCACCGTTTCCAGGGTTTTCGCCTGATTGTTCCCGGAATAAATATTCAGGGCCAGTTTTTTGTCGATCTTGACATCGCATTTGTCGATCTTGACATCGCAATACCGGGCCACTATCTGCAGGGCCAGGTCCAGCCCGTGTTCATCGTAACTTCCCCGCAACAGTCCCACTGGGCCTTTGGTCTGGTGGTCAGGCCGGATGATCAGGTCGCCCTCCCCGGCCATTTTCAGCAGGGTTTCATTGTCGGCCTTGTTCCGTCCCACCGCCAGTTTTAAGTTCGGAGCTAATCGGAAGTGCCGCCCGGCAGCCAGCAGTTCCACATCCCTTTTCACCAGGCCTTCGTGTTTTAGCAGCTCTTTGAGACGGGCGGAATAGTTGGGCTCGGTCAGCAGGCAGCCCCCGGCCGGCTGGGGGTAATCCCTGATCCCGAAACTTTTGGCCAGATTCTCCTGCCGCTTGCGGCCCCGGCCGGAGAAATCGTAGAGCTTGTCCCGGTCCACCCAGCCCTTCCGCTCCGGTTTGGTTGGCGCCAGCAGTTTGGCGGACAGGGGACGGAGGATCAGGTCGCGGTCGGCGGATAATTTTAGGACGGCATTCAAGCCCCCTTTAGTCTGCGACATGGGCCTTTCTCCCAGCACTTCTCCGGTGACCAGGAATGAGGCTTCGTTTTTCTCCAACAGGCCGTGGGCGGTCCTCAGCATCAGCCCGTGGCAGTCAATGCAGGGATTCATGTTGCCGCCGAATCCGTAACGGGGGTTTTTCATCATCACGAAATATTCATCGGTAAAATCGTGTTCCACCAGGTTTATTCCCAACTGGGCTGCAGCTTT
>JACQXR010000039.1 GCA_016208585.1 candidate division TA06 bacterium
CGCTTTTGCTCCGGCGGTGATCACGACAGGCCAATAGTAGCCGTTTATAACAACCTTTTCCACAAGTAAGCCAATTTACTGATATTTTCAATCCCAACTTGCCTTTTATCCTACTTCCCATCACTATTATGACACAGTCTGCTGGCGGGGAGGCCACGGCCATAGTGACCCGCCCGGGAGGTGTGCGGCCGAGCTCTTTGGTTACTTTCTGGCGGTACAGAAAGTAACAATACTATATTTTAAGGACACTTTACTAAAAATACTTAACGTCAGTTTGTTAATTGCTTTCGAGAGAATAATATGTTTTGGGAAACCATATCCCAGCCCGTCAATCAAAGCGCTTCCTTTAAAAAGCTTTTTCAACTGCTGCCGACCGACCGGTCCAGCCTGGGCCTGACCGGGCCGGCCGAGACCGGCAAGGCGCTGATAGTCTGCAGTCTGCTGGAAAGGACGGAGCATCCCATGCTGTGGCTTTTGCCCGCCGAGGAAGAGGCCGAGCGGCAGCGGGACAACCTGACGGCTCTGCTGAGCGAAGGTCTGATACGACATTGGGCGGCCTGGGACGTGATGCCGGGCGAGGAACGGGAACCCGACCTGGAACTGATAGGCAGCCGGATCGAAGCGCTGGAGCTTCTTTTCAGTGGCGCTAAAGGGGTGGTGATCAGCTCGGCCCGGGCCTTGATGCAAAAAACCATGACGGCTGACGATTTCAACAGCGGCCGGCTGGAATTAACTCTGGGACAGAAGCTGGACCGGGACGAACTCATCTCCAAACTTGTCGCCGGCGGATATGAACGGCAGCCGGCAGTCTCGGGCTTCGGCGAGTATGCGGTGCGGGGCAGCATCATCGACGTGGCCACGTTGGGGAACAGCCAGCCCTTGAGACTGGAAATATCGGATGAGATTTTGGCCTCGATGCGGACCTTCGGCCTGTCAGACCAGCTTTCCAACCAAAAACTGGACCGGGCCAAGATACTGCCCTGCCGGGAGGACCTCAACCATGCGGTTCTGTTGTTGGAGCATTTCCCAAGCCAGTCGTTGCTGCTGTGGGACGAGCCCCAGGAGACCGGGATGGAATGGAGGCAGGAGACCGAGGAGGCGCTTGATTTCGGGAACGACGACAGGTTCTCCGATCCCAAAGAGATCATTGCCCGGCTGGAGAAACACAGCCGGATCATCATGACCTCGGGTGCTGGCTTCGGCAGCTTTGAAGGGGCCGAGCCGGCCAACCAGGTCAAAATATCCATCGGCCCGGTGGAGCCTTTCATGTCCAACCTGGAACTGCTGGAGCAAAAGCTCAACAAGCTGGAAGCCGAAGGATTTGCCACCCATCTCTTGTGCGACAACTCAGGACAGCAGGGCCGGCTGAAGGAGATCTTAAGCCCGGACGCTCTGGCCAAGGTCAGGGGCGTGGAGATGGCCGGCCTGCACGCCGGGTTCATCTTTCCCGAGGCCAAGGTCTGCGCCATCACCGAACGGGAGATCTTTGCCCGGGAACGCCACCGCCGCTTCCGCCGTTTTTTCAAGGGCGGCAGCGCCATCCGCAGCCTGGACGCCCTGAAGGCCGGGGATTACATGGTTCACGTGGACTACGGGATTTGCCAGTACAAAGGCCTGGTGGACCTGGACCTGAACGGGCAGAAGACCGAATGCCTGTTGCTTTTATTCCGGGACAACGACAAGCTCTACGTGCCGATCGAGCACATGAAGCGGGTGCAGCGCTATTCCTCCGAAGAAGGCTTTGTGCCGATACTCTCCAAGCTGGGTTCCAAGGCCTGGGAGGAGACCAAGGCCCGGGTCAAGAAAGCGGCCAAGGACATGGCCGGGGGATTAGTGGCCTTGTATGCCATGCGCAAATCCCAGCCGGGCTTCTGCTTTTCGGAAGACACCCAATGGCAGAAGGAGCTGGAAGCCTCGTTCATGTACCAGGAAACCCCGGACCAGCTGAAGGCCCTGGACGAGATCAAGTCCGACATGGAATCCGACAAGCCCATGGACCGGCTGCTTTGCGGGGACGTGGGCTACGGCAAGACCGAGGTGGCCTTAAGGGCGGCCTTCAAGGCGGCCATGGACAACAAGCAGGCGGCGGTGCTGGTTCCCACCACGGTGCTGTGCGAACAGCATTACCAGACTTTCAAGGAGCGGCTGGCCGACTATCCGGTCAAAGTGGAGATGCTGTCGCGCTTCCGGCGCCCGGCCGACCTGAAGGAGACGGTCAAGTCAATGGCGGCCGGGGGAGTGGACATCGCCATCGGCACCCACCGCCTGCTGCAGAAGGACATCAGGTTCAAGAACCTTGGTCTGCTGGTGGTGGACGAGGAGCAGCGGTTCGGAGTGTCGCACAAGGAGCGGATCAAGCAGTTCTGCCAGAACGTGGATGTGCTGACCATGACCGCCACCCCCATTCCCCGCACTCTGCACATGTCGCTTTTAGGCGTGAGGGATATCTCGAACATCGAGACCCCGCCCAAGGACCGGCTGGCGGTGGTCACCGAGATGATGCCATGGAATGAAACCAGAATCAAGGAGGCCATCTTAAGGGAGCTGGACCGGGGGGGCCAGGTGTTCTTTCTTCACAACCGGGTGCAGTCCATCGGGGCCATGACCGCCCTGCTGTCCCGGCTGCTGCCCGGGGCCGAGATCGCCTATGCCCACGGCCAGATGGACGAGCGGGAGTTGGAGAGCGTGATGCTGGCCTTCACTGCCCGGCGCTACGACGTGTTAGTGGCCACCACCATCATCGAATCCGGCCTGGACATGCCCAACGTCAACACCATCATCGTCAACCGGGCCGACCGCTTCGGGCTGGCCCAGCTTTACCAGCTGCGGGGCCGGGTGGGCCGCTCCAGCAAAAGGGCCTACGCCTATATGCTGGTGCCCAAGGGCGGCAAGATGACCGACATCGCCCGCAAGCGTTTGCGGATCATCGAAGAACTTTCCGAACTAGGCTCCGGCTTCCAGCTGGCCCTAAGGGACCTGGAGATCCGGGGCGCGGGAAATCTCTTGGGCCGGGAACAGCACGGACACATGCTATCGGTGGGGTTTGAACTCTATTGCCAGTTATTGGAGGAGGCGGTGCGGGAGCTGAAAAGGCTGCCGGCCATCTCCCAGATCGACGTCAAAATAGAGATCGAGGGCCAGGCCCTCATTCCCTCCAGCTATGTGGAAGAGCCTAACGAGCGGATCAACCTATACCGCCGGCTTAACAAGGCCAGCGATCTGGCCGGCATCAATCGGATCGCCGGGGAGCTGCAAGACCGTTTTGGCGAACCGCCCGGCCCGGCCCAAAAACTGTTGGAAGTGGCACACTTAAGATTGGCCGCGGCCAGCCTGGGAGCCGACCGCTTGGTGTGGAAGGATAATATCATGGAATGGTGGTGGCCCGAGGGCCGGGACCCGGCCCAGGAACTGCTGGAAAAAGTGATGGCGAAAGTGAACCTGCCGCTGGAGTTCGTTTCCGGAAAAAGGTTCACGGCGAAGATGGCCCTGGGAAAAGAATGCGATATGGAGGCCCTGGCTAAATTGATGTTTAAGGGTTGACAAAAGCCCTTTTAATGTATATATTTATACTACCGCTTAACTTTGGTAAAACCTAAGTTAAGCAAATACTAAATTCTAAATCCTAAATCACCGCCTTTGGCGGGATCCCGCTATTGCGGCGGGATAAATTCAAATATCAAAGCATTCCAATCTCTAAACAGTTTTTGGTATTAGATTTATAAATTCGAATTTGTTTAGTCCACCTGGGCGGGTTAGGATTTCGAAATTAGAAATTTCTTACTGGTGGAACCAGATAGAAGATTATGCTTTGCCAATCCTGCCATAAAAAACAGGCCACTTTAAGCTACACCGAGATTCGGTCCGGACAGGCCCGGCATAAAATGCTGTGCGAGGAATGCGCCCTCAGTCAGGGCCTGCTTAGCCCCATGGAGGCCGCCATCTCGGGCCTAAGCGACCTGCTGGCCCAGTTATTGTCGGAGCTGGCGGATTCCCCTCCGGCCCAGCCCGAAACCAGCTGCAGCCGCTGCGGCCTAAAGTTTTCCCAGTTCCAGAAGACCGGCAGGCTGGGGTGCCCCGGCTGTTACCGGGGTTTTTCCGACAAACTTGAGCCCCTGATCCAGAGCATTCAGCATAGCGACAGGCATCTGGGCAAATCCTCTAAATACCCGGTCAAGCAACCGCCTGCCGGGGATCGGGCCGGTATGCTGAAACGCCAACTGAGCGCGGCGGTGGAAAGCGAGCAATTCGAGCTGGCGGCCACTCTGCGCGACCGGCTGAAGATGTTGGAATCGGAGCAGGTGAAATGAACCCCGAAGACGCCGGGATCATAGGCCTTTTGCAGCAGCCGGCCGGCTGGACAACCGCCGCCGCACAGGATGCAGAGTCCATTTTATCCAGCCGGGTCAGGCTGGCCCGCAATCTGCAGAGATATAATTTCCCGGACCGCTGCCGCGAAGCCGAACGCCAGGAGATACTGGAATTCAGCCGGGAGCAGGCCCTCAAGGTCAATTATTTTAAGGGGGCGTCTTTCTTTTCCCTGGATGGGATCAGCCGGCTGGGCAAGAAAGCCCTGGAGGAACGAAGAATAGCCAGCTCCGACCTGGTTGATCAGCCCCAGGCCGGGGTGCTGATCTCTCCGGAGCAGAACGTCAGCCTGATGATCAACGAAGAAGATCACCTAAGACTCCAAACAATTTTTCCGGGGCTGGACCTGCTGGAAGCCTTCAGGATAGCCGATCAGGTGGATGACCAGCTCCAGGACAGGATGGAAGTGGCCTTTGTCCCCGAGCACGGATTTTTAACCGCTTGTCCCTCAAATCTCGGCACGGGCTTAAGGGCTTCGGTGTTGATGCACCTGCCGGTTCTGGCCCTGAGCGATCAGATGGAAACCACGATTGAACAGCTTTCCCAAAAAGGGATCATGGTGCGGGGCGCATACGGCGAGGGCAGCCGGGTGAAAGCCAGCCTGTTCCAGTTCTCCAACCGGACCTCGCTGGGCAAAAGCGAGCTGGAGATAGTGGACGAAGTGGAGCAGGCGGCCAGGACTTTGCTGGAAGATGAGCGCAAGCAGGGGGATGAAATGTGGAGCAAGAACCGCCCCGAGCTGGAGGACAGGGTATTCCGGGCCCGGGCCATATTAAGCCAGGCACGGGTGCTTTCCCTGGACGAGTTCTTAAGCTTGTGGTCGGCTGTCCGGATGGGGATCGGTCTGGGGCTGGTGAACCAGCCGAACTTGGGCGGACTCAACCGGATGCTTTTCACCATGCAGCCGGCCCACCTCCAGTTCGCCTGCGACCGGACGATGGACCCCGCCCAGGAAGATATTGAGAGGGCCGCCAGGGTGCGGGAGTTTTTTGCTTGAAACTGAAACCATGGGGATACAATAGGCCAAACAATGGACCAGACAATGGAGCAAACGATGGGTCAACGATGGTATCACCATAGTATCTCAACCGTCTACCCATTGTAAATCGTACTACATTACTACTTTACTACTTTTAATACTTGGACGCTATGAAAGAAAACCGATTTACCGAGAGGGCCAAGAAGGTCCTATTCATGGCCCGGGAAGAAGCCCGCCGGCTGCAGCACGACTACGTGGGCACCGAGCACATCCTGCTGGCCATGATCCGCGAAGGCCAGGGGGTGGCAGCCACGGTGCTGATCAACCTGGGGCTGAACCTGGAGCAGGTCAAACGTCGGGTGGAGGAAATGACTCCCATGACCGGAGGAACGCTGGCTCTGGGCGATATGCCTTTTAACCAGGCGGCCAAAAACGCCATGGAATACGGGGTGGACGAAGCCCGTTCGCTGCAGCACACTTATGTGGGGACCGAGCATCTCCTGTTAGGGCTTTTGGACGAGCCAGAAGGCGTAGCCAGCCGGGCGCTGCTTTCTTTTGGAGCCGATGCCGAACGGGTGCGGGCCGAGATGCTGCGGCTGCTGGCGGTGGAGCCGGGCGGACTGCCCAAGCCCTTGTCCGATTCCCAGAGCAAGACCCCGGCCCTGGATTATTTCTGCCGTGATCTTTCCCAGCTGGCCCGGGAGGGCAAGCTGGATCCTGTCATCGGGCGGGCCCGGGAGATCGAGCGGGTGATCCAGATACTTTCCCGGCGCAAGAAGAACAACCCGGTATTGATCGGCGAGGCCGGGGTGGGCAAGACCGCCATCGTGGAAGGCCTGGCCCAGCAGATAATGGCCGGGCAGGTGCCGGAGCAGATCTCGGGCAAGCGGGTGCTGGCCCTGGACCTGGCGGCGGTCGTAGCCGGCACCAAGTACCGGGGGCAGTTTGAGGAACGCCTGAAGGCGGTGATGAACGAACTGAAAGCCGCCAGCGACTCCATCCTTTTTTTGGACGAGCTCCACACCATCGTGGGGGCCGGCGGGGCCGAGGGGGCCCTGGACGCCAGCAACATGCTGAAGCCGGCTCTGGCCCGGGGCGAGATCCAGTGCGTGGGGGCCACCACCATGGACGAGTATCGCAAGCATATAGAGAAAGACGCGGCCCTGGAGCGGAGGTTCCAGAGCATTATAGTGGAGCCTCCGGGAGTGGAGGAAACCGTCAGGATACTGAAAGGCCTGCAGGCCAAATATGAGGAACATCACAAGATAAAATATTCCGAGGAAGCCATAGAATCGGCGGTCCGGCTTTCAGACCGTTACATCAGCGACCGCTTTCTGCCGGACAAGGCCATCGACGTGATAGACGAGGCCGGTTCCCGGGCCCGGCTGGGCGCCAGCGAGCCGCCGCTGGAGATCAAGGCCATGGAGGGCGAACTGGAGCAGACAGTCCAGTCCAAGATCGCGGCGGTGAAAAAACAGGATTACGAGGGGGCGGCCCGCTGGCGGGACGCCGAGCGCAACAAGAAGCAGGAGATCGAACGGCTGAAGGTCGCCTGGAAGAAGAGCCGGGAGCAGGTCCGGATGGTGATCGGCGAGGAGGACATCGCTTACGTAGTGGCCCGTTGGACCGGCATCCCCATCGTCAAGCTGGAGGAGAAGGAATCGGCCCGGCTGTTGAAGATGGAGCAGGAGCTGAGCAAACGGGTGGTGGGACAGGACCAGGCCATCTCGGCCATATCCCGAGCGGTGCGTCGCACCCGGGCCGGGATCAAGGATCACAAACGGCCCATGGGATCCTTCATTTTTCTGGGCCCCACCGGAGTGGGCAAGACCGAACTGGCCAGAACCCTGGCCGCCTTTTTGTTTGAGGACGAAAACGCTCTGATCCGGGTGGACATGTCCGAATACATGGAAAAGCACGCGGTCTCCCGGATAATGGGCGCTCCTCCGGGGTACGTGGGCTACGAGGAGGGCGGACAGCTTACCGAGAAGGTAAGGCGCCGCCCTTATTCGGTAATTCTTTTAGACGAGATCGAGAAGGCCCACCCCGACGTCTTCAGCGTGTTGCTCCAAGTGCTGGAGGACGGCCTGCTGACCGATTCCTACGGCCGCAAGGTCAGCTTCAAGAACGCGGTGGTGATCATGACCTCCAACCTGGGGGCCAGGGAGATCAAGAAGGGGGTCAGCCTGGGGTTTCAGTCCTCGGGCGACCAGCAGTCCTTTGACCAGATGAAGGACAAGGTGCTGGCCGAGCTGAAAAAGACCTTCAATCCTGAATTCCTGAACCGGGTGGACGAAACCGTGGTGTTCCGCTCTTTGGGCAAGCCGGAGATGGAGCAGATCGTGGAGATCCTGACCGGGCAGTTGTCCCAAAGGCTGGCCGAAAAGGACATCAAGATCAAACTGAGCCCCGAGGCCAAGCAGCTTTTGGCGGACCAAGGGTTCGATCCTTTCTACGGGGCCCGGCCGGTCAAACGGACCATCCAGAGATTAGTGGAAGACCCCCTTTCGGAGGAGATCCTGAAGGGCGCGGTCAAGCCCGGGGATACGGTGGAGGTGGAGGCCAAAGACGAGGCCATCCAGTTCAAGGCGGCCAGGAGCAAGGCAGTGAGCGGAAAGAAAAAATCCTGACGGCATAAATATATTGTTTACGTGGCTTGCAACATTTTATGAATTTTTAATACCCCGCCCGCTTGCGGCGGGGCAATTCATTGTTAGCCAAGAATACGGTGATTTAGAGTATAGCAAATGACGCTCCTCGCAGCAAGCTGCGAGGTATCGATCGTGTAGATACCATCTGTATGAAAACCTGCGGTTTTCATACTTTCCCTTTGGGGTAACCCCGAAGCGAGCTTCGAGGAATTTTTTCGATTAAATGATGCACCTGTATGAATCCCGAAATACTTAAATATCAGATAGGTACTATCGACACCCACCTCCACAGCCGGATCTCCTGCGATTCCGAGATGGGGATGCAGGCCGCCTGCCGCCAGGCCCTGAAGCTGGGCCTGAAGGCCCTGGTCTTTACCGAGCACGCGGACTTCGACCCCTCCGATCAGGGATATAATTTTTACGACGACCGGAAGTATAATGAAGATCTGGCCGAGGCCCAGGTGGCTATGGGCCGATCGCTGAAGATCTACCAAGGCATTGAGATCACCTACCAGCCCCAGTACCGGCAGAAGATACTTGACTTCATCCACCAACACCAGTTCGACTTTACCATCGGCTCGGTGCATAAGGTGGGGGAGGACGATGTTTCCTGGCCCGAGCTGGCCAAAAAATATTATGGCTTGATGGAAGAGGAACAGGCCTACGGCGAGTATTTCCAAGAAGTGGAGAAACTGATAGATAGCCGGCTGTTCGACTGCCTGGGCCACCTGGACCTTTGCAAAAGGTACGGCCACCTGCATTACGGCCCGCTGATATACAGAAAATACGAGAAGAGCTATAAAAAGCTGTTGAAACGGCTGATCCAGTTGGACATGATGCTGGAGATAAATACCTCGGGCCTGCGCCGGCAGATCCGGGAGACTTTCCCTCCTTATCCGGCGGTGCTGGAATACCTGAAGATGGGCGGGACCAGGCTGATCTTGGGCAGCGACGCCCACCGCATTCAGGATATCGGCCAGGACTTCGAAAAAGTGCTCCAGGACCTACCCCAACTCAACAAGATAAAGCGCAAGTGAAAATCGCCCTGACCATCGCCGGCTCCGACAGCGGGGCCGGGGCCGGGATCCAGGCCGACCTCAAGACCTTCGCCGCCTGCGGGGTCTACGGCATCAACGTCATTACCGCGTTGACCGCCCAGAACACCCAGGGCGTCTTCGGGATATTTCCGGTCAAGCCCGAATTCATCAGCCGGCAACTGGAGGTCCTGTTGAAGGACATGGGCTGCCAGGCCGCCAAGACGGGGATGCTTTTCAACCGCCAGGTGATCGAGGCCGTGGCCCACGACATCCGCAAGCACAAAATAGAACCCTTGGTGGTGGATCCGGTGATGGTGGCCAAAGGCGGGCATTCGTTGCTGCAGCCCGAGGCCGAAGCGGCCATAGTGTCCTGTCTTTTCCCCCTGGCCTTTCTGGTGACCCCGAACTTGGATGAGGCCAAGCGGATCGCCAAGATGAAAGCTATCGCCGGCATAGACCAGATGAAAGAGGCGGCCTTCAAGATCTCGGTGCTGGGGCCGCGCCAGGTGCTGATCAAGGGCGGGCACCTGCCGGGCAGCGCCACCGACCTTCTGTTCGACGGAAAAAAGTTTACCGTGCTGGAAGCGCCGCGCAGCCATACTTCCAACAACCACGGCACCGGCTGCACCTATTCGGCGGCCATCACCGCCTTCCTGGCCCGGGGCGAAAAGATCGACAGCGCCGTGGCCAAGGCCAAGCGCTATGTGACCGGAGGAATTCAGCATTCGCTTTCCATCGGCCACGGCCATGGTCCGCTGGACCATTTCTGGGAGATGGAGAAAAAGTAGATCTTGATTTGTCGGCGTCTCCGGATGCTATTCCTTTGAACAGGTTTGGGGATCGCTCGTTGACGCTAAAACGTAATACCAATTCATAATCTAAAAAGGGCATTTAAATGTTGTTGTCTTTATTGGAAATAAAAAACGGCGAATCGGGTCGCATAGAAAACATCTTCGGTGGCCCCGGTCTCCAGGCCAGGCTGGAGAGACTGGGGCTGCATGCCGGGCTGAAAATAACCAAGGTCTCCGACTTCGGACCGGTGGTGGTGTCATCGGACAATGGACAGGCGGCCATAGGAAGGGGAATGGCCGGTCATATCAAAGTGATGGTCGACGATTTTAAGGTGCTGCTATTCGGCAATCCCAACGTGGGGAAGAGCGTGGTATTTTCTAGGCTGACCGGCCTGGGCGCCGTTTCTTCCAATTATGCAGGAACCACGGTGGAGTTTTCAAAAGGGGCCATTTGGGCCGAAGGCAAAAGGATGGAGCTGATAGATGTGCCAGGGGCCTATACTTTGGAGGCCACTTGCGCCGCCGAGAAGGTGGCCAGCGATTTCTGCTCCCGGGACCAGGCCGACCTTATTGTTAATGTGGTCGATGCCAATAACCTGGAGCGTAACCTTTATTTGACCCTGCAACTGCTGGAAAAGAAAATACCTATGATGGTGGTCCTCAACAAATGGGATATCGCCCGCCGCAAGGGCATCAATATCAACTGCGACGAGCTAGCCAAACGGCTGGGAGTGAAAGTCATTCCGGTGGTGGCCGTGACCGGCCAGGGATTGCGGGAACTGATGTCAGCCGTGGCCGCCGCCGGCCGGGAGGCAATAACCCCGCCCGTTTTCAAGCCCATCGATCATCAGGAGCGTTGGCATATCATCGGGCATATCAGCCAGGAGGTGCAGCGAATCACCCACAAGCACCCCAGCCCGCTGGAGAAACTGGAGGACGCAAGCGTCCGGCCTCTCTCCGGGGTGCCGATCGCGCTGGCGGTGATGGTGTTTTCCTTTACGGTCATAAGATTTCTGGGCGAGGGCCTGATAAAATACCTGATGGACCCCTTCTTTAAAAACGTCTATGGCCCGGTGGTGCACAAGTTGGTTTCTTTTATTCCCTGGCCGGTGCTCCGCCACTTGCTGGCCGGTCGGACCCCGGAGTTTATGGAATCGTTCGGGGCTTTAACTACTGGGGTTTATATTCCCATGGCCATCGTTCTGCCGTATATTATAACATTCTATCTGGTGTTGGGTTTTCTGGAGGACATCGGATATCTGCCGCGCCTGGCGGTACTGCTGGACCGGACCATGCACCGGCTGGGGCTTCACGGCTATGCTGCTCTGCCGTTAGTTTTGAGCTGCGGCTGCAAAGTGCCCGGAGTACTAGCCTTGAGGGTGCTAGAATCGCGGCGGGAGAAGATATTGGCCCTGACCCTCTTATTAATGGCTGCCCCCTGCCTGCCTCAGTCGGCCATGATCGTATCCCTGTTATCTAACTTCGGGATGGGCTACGTCCTTATGGTTTTCGGCATTTTGATCCTGGTGGCAGTGATCAACAGCTTATTCCTGAACCGCATCCTCAAGGGGCAGTCCCCCGAAATCATAATGGAGATACCTTCCTACCAGATACCCCACGCCGGAACACTTTTCCGGAAAACCTGGCTGCGCGTCAAGAGCTTTTTGCAGGAGGCCACCCCGCTGATAGCGCTGGGGGTGCTGGCGGTAAATATCCTGGAGATGCTGGGAGTGATAAGATTGCTGGGCCGTCTGGCCAGACCTCTGGTGGTAAACGTCTTAGGCCTGCCCAGTGAGGCGATAAGCGTCATCCTCTTCGGGTTCCTGCGCAAGGATATCTCCATTGCTTTGTTAGAGCCTCTCAATCTCTCTCCCAAACAGGCGGTAATAGCCTCGGTGTTCCTGGTGCTGTACCTGCCATGCCTGGCTACATTTTTTGTGGCCTTCAGAGAGATCGGATGGAAGGGAATTGTGCGGGTGCTGGCTTTGACCTTTAGTTGGGCGGTAGCGGTGGGATTTCTTATTAATATGCTTTGGATTTAGACAATGAGGCAGCCTTTAGAGTGGAGTGCGTCAAGGAGGTGGCTTTGATACGCCGCCACAGGCGGTCACTCAGCAGCCTTTAGTGTGGAGTGTGTCAAGGAGGTGGTTTCGATACGCCGCCACAGGCGGTCACTCAGCAGCCTTTAGTGTGGAGTGTGTCAAGGAGGTGGCTTCGATACGCCGCCACAGGCGGTTACTCAGCCACCACGCAGTTTCAGGCCGGGGGCTGAGCAGGCCGTAGGTGGCCTTATCTAATCCCCAACTTTGAGCAGTTAATAAAAAAGGGAATCCAGATGCCTTACATGTATATTCTGGAATGTTCTGATGGCAGCTATTATACGGGCAGCACAGTATCATTGGAAAAGCGCTTAAGGGAACACCAGAATGGCTTGGGTGCAAACCATACTAAAAAACGGTTGCCGGTAAAATTGGTTTATTATGAGGAATACCAAAGGATAGTCACCGCCTTTTACCGGGAAAAACAGGTCCAGGGATGGACCCGGGCAAAGAAAATTGCCTTGATAAAAAACACTATTGGGGAATTGCCGAAATTGGCTAAAAAGATATTCAGGAAGAAGATCTAATCGGGTGGCTTCGATACAACCGCCACAGGCGGTCACTCAGCCACCACTCAGTATCCTGCCGGGGGCTGAGTAGGCCGTAAGGACGTATCGAAGCCCCCAGGCCCAGGCAGTTTCATAATCAACGCATCTTTTCAAACTTCCCAACCCATGCCATTTCTCTCCTTTGCCAATCCCGCCGGACTTTTGTTCCTGCCCCTGGCCGGGCTGCCGCTTTTGATCCATCTTTTCAGAAGACGGCGGGCCGGCGTGATCCCGTTCCCAGACATCCGTCTGCTGCAGCAGATCCAGAACGCCGCCTTAAGGCCCAGCCGGATCAAAGAGTACCTGCTGCTGGCGGTCCGCACGTTGGTCATCCTTTTGCTGGCCCTGGTCCTGGCCCGTCCTGCAGTCAACCTGACCTTGCCGGGCTGGCTTTCCGGGGCTTCGCAGACCTGCGTCATCATTATGGACAATTCGGATAGCATGGCGGCCATCAGTCAGGATACCACGTTGCTGGACCGGGCCAAACAGAGCGCCCGGCAAGTTTTAAAAGCGCTGGGGCCCAACGCCCGGACGGCGGTGGTTTCGGCCGTTACGTGCAGCCCGGTGGTCTGCGGGCTGGCTTCCGCCGCCACGGTCGAACGCGCGGTAACCGCGCTGCCCCAGACCGAACTCGGCACTGACCTGGAAGGCTCGATCCAGACTGCGGCCAGGATACTTGAAACCGCAGGGGTCTCCGGCGGAAGGATCATTATTTTTTCCGACCTGCAAAAAACGGCTTTCGGCCCCAAACTCTCCCCTCTTAATAAACTGCCCGGCGATCGGCCGGTCACGGTCTATCAGATAAAACCTTTCCGGCCTTTGAACAACCTGATCTGGCAGAAGGTTCAGGTCAAACCCTTGATCAATAAAATAATCGTCCAGGCCATGGTCCAGGGAGAACGCCTGCCCCAAATCGGCTTGGCGGCCAGGGGCAAAACCATTTATCAGACAAACTCCCGGCCCGGCCAGAACGGGATGATCACTTTAAGCTTCGGGCTGCCGGACCGTGATTCGCTTTACCTTTTTACCGCCGGCGACGATTTGCCGCTGGACGACAAATATTATCTGGCTTCGGTCGATAAAACAAAAAAAAATATCCTGCTGATCTCGGACGGGCCTGGCGGCGGGCCGGATTATCTTTATCAGGCCTTTGCGGTCATGGGTCAGGCCGGTTATTCGACAAAAAGAGTAAATACATGGGAACATCAGTATTCTAAGGGCTTTGATCTGGCCGTCATCGCCAAAGCCTCAATAGATAAGGAAATACAGGCCGGAGCATTAAAATTATTGCATAACGGCGCGGGTTTGCTGATGGCGCCTCCAGTCAATTCCGACCGGGATCAGTACCAGGAACTGTTGAAACAGTTTTCCGACATCACCCTTTCGGGCCTGGCCGATTCTTTACCTCATAATATCTACCGCCTGAACCGCTCCGGGAATGGAGAAGATATCTTGAGCGATCTAAGCCCGGCCGACCTTGAGGGGGTCAGAATAAAAACGTATTGGAAAGCTTTTACCCGGCAAAATGCCGAACTGACGATCAACCGATCAGACCCGGTACTGATCTTCGGCTCCGGCCCAAAATTAAAAACGGCCGTTCTTTTGGCCGGCGGTCAGCCCGGGTTTGGCGACCTGGTTTTTAAGCCGGCCTTTCTGGTGATGCTCTTGCAGACCGCCGACCGCCTGACCCGAAAATCCGCCCGGCAATCGGCAACCGGACCAGATGAAACCAACTCCGGCGGAAACTCAGAAATAAGGCAAAAATCCGGCTGGGGCCGAATAAACGGGGGAGTATCCAGAGCGGTAAACATTGCCGCGGCGGAGTCCGATCTGACGCCAGCTTCAGGTGCGGAGCTTAAAAATATCCTCCAAAATATTTCATGGAATCCCGCAGGATCAGGTTCCGGAGCGTTTTCCGGGCAAAGTCCGGCTTCAGGGCTATTTCTGTTTTTTGCCGGGCTGATGCTCTTATTGGAGATGATCATCCGGGCCGCTTCCAAAAAGTAAAAAAAAAGCAAAAAAATATTTGACAAAACGCTTTAAATGTGCTAATAATTATGCTTTTAAGGCCTAAAAGCTGATCCGGCCCGGAGTCAATTTATTGTTTAATCAATAATTCCTCCAAGCTTGCTTCGAGGTTTTCTTGAAAGGAAAGTATGAAAACCGTAAGGTTTTCATGCCAGATAAACTACCTATAGATACCTCGTAGCTTGCTGCGAGGAGCTTCATTAAAAAATTCCGCCTCGACCATCTGCCTAAAATACGAAATAACCGAAACGGTGCATCTTAAGAATTAAGGGTTGGCTTAAATAACTTAGCATTTTCGAGTTTATATTGCAATGAATATTAGCGAACACTCACTTTGTTAGTCAAAAAACATGTCATCAGTTTTATTGTGTCATTCCCGCAAAGCTTGTCCTCGTGAAAACGGGGAGCGGGAATCCAGATGTTTTACTGGATGCCTGCTTTTGCAGGCATGACATGACACAACAAACATAACACGATAACCCTTTGTTGATATTGTTATCATTCAGCTTTATTGTGGTATATTATTTCCGCCTCGGTTTTAATCGCTTGCCCGGGAAAAAATAAGGCCCGGCAGATTTAAAATATATAAGCAATCATAAATTAAGGGGAGAATTTTTATGGCTGGCAATAAAAGCCCTAATTTGGGCGGTATGATAATGGTGCTGGCTCTTTCGGCGTTGCTGACGGTGGGCGCGGTGTTGGGCGTGGCTTTGGCCACCTGGCCCGGAAGCGCCGCCCCGGCCAAGCCGGGCGCGGCCGATCCCAAGCTGGAGATGTTTGCCGCCACCGCCAGCCGCCTGACGGGCTTCATATTCTTTGCCTATCCCGATGAGGTCAAAGATTACCTGAGCCCGGTGTTGGCCGATCTGAAAACAAAACTGCAGCCGGCCTTGAAATCAATCACCGTCACCGATCCCGCCGGTCTGATAGTGGGCTCGGACAAAGAAGATCAGATAGATAAAACTTACCAGCTGCCCAAAGGGGCCATGCCCCCGGCCGGGGACAAGCTGGAGATTCAGGAGATCGCTCCGGGCCAGTTTCTGGTGGCCGTGCCCGCCATTTACAACAACAAGATCAAGGGCGGGCTCCGGATGCTGGTGGAGCTGCCCCAGGCCAAGGCCTCCAGCGGCGGCGGCAATGGTATGGTGATAATCATCGGGCTGGCGGCCATGCTGATCGGCCTGATAATTCCCATTGCGGCCGTTCCGGCCATGACCAAACAATTGTCCGCAGTTTCGGCGGCCCCGGCCGGCGCGGGAAAAGCCCAGGCCATGAAGGCTGAAGAGTCATCCATCAATACCCGGCTGGAATCCCTGCGCCGGGAGCTGGGCAAGGCCGAAGAACTGAAGGCCGAGCAGGACCAGCTGACGGCCGAAGTGGAATCCCTGCGTAAACAGCAGTTTGAAGAGGGTTATAAGCTGGAAGGGCTGAAGAAGGAAGTGACCGAGCTGGGGGTCCAGATGGAACAGCGGCGCCAAATGTTGGAGGCCACTCCCGACGAGCGTCAGGCCCAGCTGACCCAGGAGGACCGGGACCTGATGCAGAAGATCATCAACCACAAAAAAGAAGAGCTGGCCCTGGCCCAGAAGATCCAGGATATCCGGCGCAAGGTAATGGAACTGGAAAAGCGCACCAAGGCCTGATAGCAATAAATCCGGGCAGCGGTAATTTTTAAAAGACGGGGCAGAATTAAAATCTCCCCGTCTTTTGCTAACAGTTATTCATGCCGGGCTTATTTTTCCGGTATGACAGGATTTACATGATTTTCCGGCCCGGCCGTTGTTAGCGGCAGCAACGCTCACTAAAATGCCGGTAAACAACAAACCACCATTATACTTTGATGAAAAAATTCGGCGCCTTAAGCCTGCAGACCTTTTTATATCAAGCCCTGAGCATGGCACTGGGGCTGGCGTGCGGAGTGCTAGTGGCCCGGTACCTGGGCCCCACCGCCAAAGGAGCCATTGCCCTGTATGGCCTGATCGCCGGCTTTTTGGTGCTGGCTGGCAATCTGGGGCTGGGGCTGGCCAATGTTCATTTGGCCGGAAGCGGTCAGATAATGCCGGGCCGGGCTTGGGCCAATTCCCTTTACCTGGCGGTGCTGACCGGATCTCTTCTGGCCGTGCTGACGATATTCTTGTTCCCGGTCCTGGGGATTATCGTAAAAAGGCCGGTGGACATGGGCCTTTTGGGCATAGTTCTGTGCGGAGTGCCGTTGCTGCTGCTGCTGGATTATCAGATAAACCTGCTGCGGGGACTGGGCGATCTGGACGGTTTCAACCAGGCGGGTTTGATGCGCCAGGCCGGGCGGCTGGCGGCATTGGGCCTGCTGGTGGCGGCCCTGGGCGGTTTCGTAGCCGCAGCCCTGTGGGCGGCCAATATTTCAATCGCCGCTGCGGTGCTATGGAGCGGTTTTAGGCTTAAGAAAAAAACCGCCCTGTCGTTGGTACCGTCCTGGATCGGCCTGAAAAAATCATTGAGCTACGGACTGAAGGGCCAGCCCGGCCAGATAATCCAGTTCTTCAATTACCGTCTGGATCTGATCCTGCTGGCCTTGTTCTGGACCAACCGCGAAGTGGGCATCTATGCCACCGCGGTTTTTTTAGCCGAACTGATTTGGTACATTCCGGCGGCGGTCTCCACCGTGCTGCTGCCGGCGGTTTCCTCGGCAGATTCGGAGTCCCGGGCCAAAAGCATCAGCCTTAAGGCCATCCGGCATACGGTATTCCTGAGCCTGGCCGCAGCGGTCCTCCTAGCCGTTTCGGCCCAGTGGCTGATAACAGCGCTTTACGGACCGGAATTTGCGCCCGCCGTCCGGGCGCTGCAGATCCTGCTTTTCGGAGTGGTGATGCTTTCGCCGGCCAAGCTCATCGTCAGCCATCTGGCCGGCGTGGGAAAATCGCAATACGTCAGTTATCTGGCCTTAAGCGGACTGGGCCTGACCCTGCTGCTGGACCTCGTCCTGATCCCAAAATTCGGACTGAGGGGCGCGGCCTGGGCCTCGGCCGCCGCTTACAGCTGCTCCGGCCTGCTGTCGCTGTTCTGGCTCAAACGTCATCTGAATGTTGAGATCGTGCCCAACCTGATCCTGAACAAGGAGGACTGGCAGGAATACCGGGAGTTGATCAATCTATGAAAAAGGTATTGCTGCTGACATCAGTGGAAGTGCCTTTCCGCGGCAATCTGATAGAAGGGCAGTTCCTGGCTCCGATCCTGGGTGCCGGGGGAAATGACCCCGAACTAAAATTCCGTTACCTGTCGCTGGCCCCGGTACTGTTCTTTGCCGGGCGCCGCCGGCCCATTAAAACATATCTGGCTGGGCGGGCTAAACGGGCGGCCATAAAATCATTTACCTCAGGCCTGGGCTGCCGGACGGATATCTGGCCGATCTTATTCCCCTTCTTCCCCCGGGATTTCAACCTTACCAGGCTGAAATATTTTTTGTATCTGGCTTCGGCTCTGGCGCCGTTCTTCGCCTACCTGTTATTGTACCGCCCAGCTTTGGTGATCGCCCGCAGCTATCCGGCTGCCTCTCTGGCCCGGCTGGCCAAAAAACATTTCGGCATCCCATATGTTTTTGACCTGCGGGGGATGTACCCCGAGGAGGCGGTCAATGCCGGGGTATTTCCGGCTGACTCGCCGGATTATCGTTTCTGGAAAAAGCAGGAAAAAGCACTGGCCTCACAGGCATCCCTGAACATAGTGGTTTCGGAGCCGTTTGCCGAGCATCTGAAAAGCATTGATCCCAAAACTCGTTCATCCGTCATTCCCTGCTGCGTGAACCTGCAAAAAATAAAGTTTGAACCGGCCCGCCGGGAAACATTAAAAAACAAATATGGGTTAAAAGACAGGTTCGTGCTGCTGCACCTGGGGTCATTTGGGACTCCCGAAGACCGGGGCCTGGTGGCAGCCTACCTGCAGCGTTTTAAGAAGGCAAGGCAGGGTGCCTTTCTGGTAGTGGCTTCGGGCACGCCAGCCTTTTCACCCTCGATCCATCAGGCCTTAAGGACTGCCGGCCTCAAAGAGGGCGATTACCTGCTGGTCAATCCTTCTTCTCCGGAGCAGCTTTCCGAGATGCTGGCTCTGGGCGATGCCGGGCTGATCCTGGAACGCCGAAAGTCCAATACCAAGGTCTGTCTTTCGGTCAAGCTGGGGGAATATCTGGCTGCCGGCCTGCCGGTAATCTGCACGCCCTTCGTGGAGGGGGCGGCCCGGCTGGTCCGGCAGTACGATTGCGGCCTGCTGGTTGATCCCGAAGGCGATGAACCGCTGGACAAAGAAAAGAGGTTTTTGAAAGATTACCAAATGCTGCGGGACCATGGATTCAAATTGGCAGGGGAAGCGCTGTCTCTGGAGCATTGCCGCCGGCTGTGGTGGCAATCCTTGTCAGGAGTTATAAGAACATGAGGACGAAGTCCAAAATATTTTATTTTGTCTTTCTGCTGGGTCTGGCCTTGAGACTGTCCTTTGTATTTGCGGTCCCGCCCTTTGCCGGTCCGGACGAGCAGTGCCATTACGATTACGTCAAACATCTGGTCGAAAATAAAACCCTGCCGGCGGACATTTACCAGGATGCACATTACGAGTATTTTCAGGCGCCCCTGTATTATCTGACCCTAACGCCGCTCTATGCCCTGGCGGAAGGGCAGTCCCCGGCCTTCCGGCTTTACCTGCTGCGCCTGTTCAACTTTCTGCTGGCGGCGGCAATCCTCTGGCTGGCTTATCTGATCCTGGGAAGAACCTTTCCCGGAGCCGATTCCCTGATCGCCGGAGGGCTGGCCTTTGCAGCCTGGCACCCGGTCTATGCCCGGAATTCGGTCTGCATCAACAATGACAACCTGGCGGCATTGATCAGCGCGGTGCTGCTGTATTTTCTAACAAACAAAGACCTGATCCGGAAACAGTTCAATAAGTACGCTGCCATCGGTCTGCTTTGGGGCCTGGGGGTTCTGGCCAAAACATCGTTGCTGGCAGTCGCCCCGCTGATCTTCTACTCCGCCAATCAGGACGGAGGAACTGAACCTTTCAAAGTCAAAGGCCGGAAGGGCGCTGTCCTTTTCCTGCTGGCATCGGCAATAGCCGTTATGACCTGCGGTTTCTGGCTCATCCGCAACCAGGCGCTTTACGGCAACCTGATGGGGATGGGGCCTTACTGGCCCAGGCCCCAGGCCCCGTTCAGCCTGGCATTTCAGGCGGCCACGCTTAAACATAACTGGGTGAGTTTTTGGCGGTGCTTTAACGTGGCTGGGGAATCCGGGATATGGGAAATTTTCAAATATGGCTGGTTGTTGTTTACGGTCGGGGCTTGGATCGGATGGAGCAAACTGTTAGGCTCTAAAAGGAACCTTTTGTACGGTAACGTTGGCCTTTGCCTTAGTGCTGTCTTGTTCCTTGCTTTTTATGTTGCCGGCTGGCTGTACGGAACAATCTACGGCAAGGGATTTCACGGGTTCTTCGAAGGAAGGTTTTTGTTTGCAGTGATGATCCCGGCCGGGGCTTTATTTGCTTATGGCATGGAGTCCATCGTTCCCGATGTCCTGAAAAAATATATCTGGGCAGCCTGGTCGCTTTTGTTGGCATTGAACGCTGGTTTGCTGTTGCTGGCGATGCTGAAAGTAATCCGATAAATAAAAAGAGGAAAAACCATGTTCAAAAAAGTACTGGTGCTGGCGCCCCACACCGATGACGGCGAGTTCGGATGCGGGGGATTCATAGCTAAACTGCTGAAGCAAAAAGCGCAGGTTCATTATGCCGCATTTTCCTCGGCCGAAAAATCGCTGCCTAAAGGGGCCAACCCCGATACTCTCAAAAAAGAGCTTCAGGCGGCCCTGGACAGTCTGGGGATCAAAAAACAACACCGCATCATCTATAATTATCCGGTGCGCGATTTTCCCCAGCACCGTCAGGCGATATTGGACGACATGATTAGGCTGAAAAGAAAAATAAATCCCGACCTGGTGCTGATCCCCTGCTTCAACGATACCCATCAGGACCATCTGACCATCGCCCAGGAGGGTTTTAGGGCCTTCAAGGACCGCACTATTCTGGGTTACGAGATCCCCTGGAACAATAAGACCTTTGAGACCCAGTCTTTCGTGCTGCTGGAGCCGCGGCATATCGAGGCCAAGATCAAAGCCCTGAAGCGCTATAAGTCCCAGCTGGGGAGGTTTTACGCCAATCCGGAATTCATCAAGGCTCTGGCCAAGACCCGGGGGACGCAGATCGGGGCCCGGTACGCCGAGGCCTTTGAGGTCATCCGCTGGGTTATACATTAATTGCAAATTCCAAATTACTAATTGAAAATATGGAAAAGAAAGATATTTGCGAAAGAACTTTTAACTATGCGGTTGCAATTGTTAAATTTTGCCGGGCAATTGATAATGGGAGAAATGTTGAACGACTTCTATCGCGGCAGCTGTTCCGTTCGGGAACATCTATAGGGGCAAATGTTGAAGAAGCCCAGGCTGGACAAAGCAAGGCGGATTTCATATCCAAAATGTCAATAGCTCGAAAAGAGGCCAGGGAAACAAGATATTGGCTCTCCCTCTGTAATAGCTTAAACATAGGCATCCCTCGTGATGTTGATGTTTTACTCAAAGAAATCAACGAATTAATTGCAATATTAACGACGATAATTAAAAAGACAAAGGGTAATTAAGGAAACAAAATGTCATTATTAATTTGGAATTTAGTAATTCAAAGATGATCATCGCCGCGCATCAACCAAACTACCTGCCCTGGGCGGGCTATTTTTATAAAATGGTCCGCTGCGATGTGTTTGTCTTTATGGACAGCGTTCAGTATTCCCGCACCTCGTACACCGCCCGGTGCTCCATCAAACAAAACGATGGCAACGCCAGCTGGCTCTCGGTGCCGGTTCTAAAAAAGGGCCGCTACTTCCAAAACGTCAGCGAAGTAATCATTGACAACCAAAGGCCCTGGCAGGCCGAGCATCTGAAGACCTTGGAATCGTGCTATTCCCGGACGCCGCATTTCAAAGAATATTCCTGGCTGCTGGATCTGGCTTACGGACAAAAATGGGAAAACCTGTCGCAGTTGAACCGGACGGTAATAATGAGACTGGCTGAGCATCTGGGAATAAAAACGAAGTTCGTAGACCTTTCAACACTTGATGTCAAAGGCAGCTCTACGGAAATGCTGGTGTCACTATGCCGGAGCCTTAATGCGGACGAGTATCTCTCCGGCACAGGGGGACAGAAGTATCTGGACCAGGAACAGTTTCGGCAGGCCGGGATAAGCCTCAAGTATACAAAATACCAGCCCCAACCCTATCCTCAGCCCTGGGGAGAATTCGCGCCCGGGCTTTCGATGATAGATATGCTTTTCAACTGCGGGCCGGAAGAAACCCAAAAAATAATCATCCATTGAACCTGGCATGAAGATCATTTTGGCCGGAGTGTTCAACGTTCCCTGGTCCACCAACCAGTTCATGAAAAAACACCTGGAGCGGCTGGGGCACCAGGTATTGCCGTTTGAGATCGACTGGTCCCATCCCCGTCCGTTGAACTTAGCGGAAAGAATCAAGTTCAAGTTTTCTACCACAGCCAAGGGCCGGCAGGCCGGGACAAAACTGCTACAGATGGCCCAAGCCCAAAATCCCGATGCCGTGATCATCGTCAAGGGAAAACGATTGAATCCCGGCATCACAAAACAATTGGCCGCTCAGGCTTTGGTGGCCTACCGTTACATGGATGCCCCGCTTCTGCCTTACGTGGCGGCCCACGCCTCGGCCAGCCATTTGACCCTGGTGACCGGAGGACATCTTGTTGATCCCTTGGCCAAGATCACCGGAAACAACAATGTCTACAAGCTTCTTGAGGGATGCGATCCCGAAGCACACAAACCAGTGTCCTTTGACCAGGAGTACTCATGCGATGTGGCTTTCGTAGGCGCTCCGGCCCGGGACCGGATTTCTCTCCTGCGGGCCAGCAAAAAAGCCGGGTATAAGATAATGATCTGGGGTTCACCGGGCTGGCCCAAAGATCTGGGCTACTGTCAAAAATTCGCTTACGGCCAGGATTTTGCCAAGGTCTGCGCCTCGGCCAGGATCGTTCTGGGCATTAACAGCCGAAACGACTGCCCCGGCTATTTCTCCGACCGGGCCTTTCTGGTCTTGGCCTGCCGGGGATTTTTTCTGACCCATTATGTTCCGGGGCTGGAAAAATATTTTGATAATCACAAGCAGCTGGTATGGTTTAAAGACCGGACCGAGTTGCTGGGAATGACAGATAAATATATTCGCGGCGATGCTGCCCGTTCCGATATTGCCGGGGCGGGACAGAAACTGGTATATCAAAAATATACCTGGGAGAAATCCATGCGGGTTCTGATGGAAATCCTGAAACAACAAAAGCGCTGATGCGCCCGGAACTGTTGGAAATACTGCAATGTCCCGGCTGCCGGCAAAGCAACTGGCGGCTTAAGTCACTGAAGGAAGACAACCGGGAGATCCGCCGGGGGGCTTTGACCTGCGCGGGCTGTCAAAGTATTTATTCCATAAACAACGGGATACTTGACTGCCTGGTTGGCGGACACCCCTGGATAGAGAGCGCCCAAAGAAGCTATCGCCGCTCAAAAACAACCACCGCTCAAAAATGGAGCCCGGAACAACTGGCCCGGCGGAAACACCTGGAAAACACTTATACCAGCGACAGCCGGGCCAACTTTGCCCAGCTGATAAAAAGACTGCCGGCGGGAGAGGGTTGGGCTTTGGACATGGGAGCCGGAACGGGGTGGACCACTGCGCAAATCGCGGCCCTGGGCTACCGGAGCATTGCCCTGGACATCAGCGCCGACAATAAGTTGGAGCTGGGAGAATGTTTTTTTGACCGCAACATTTACTTTGACCGGATACTGGCCGATATGAACCGGCTGCCATTTAAGGCCGGCTCGCTGTCTTTAGCGGCCGCCTCGGCCGTCCTGCATCACAGTTATGATCTGAGCGGAGCGGTCCGGGAAATAAGTCGGACGCTGGTCCCTAACGGCCGGCTGGAACTGGCCAATGAGCCGGTGAAGGGTTTGGCCGAAGCTTTTTTATCCCGGCCCGGTAATATTGACGAAGATGTCAAAGAGGCCAGCTATTCGCTGTCAACCTGGCGGGCCCTGTTACTTCGTTACGGACTTGAAAACAGGATATATTTTCCCCAAAGCATTCAACTAAGGCTGGCAAAAAATAATTTCAACCCCCGGCATAAATTTTTCATTGCCGCCCGGGCGGTCTCCGGTCTGGCCAGATCGGCGCCGGGACTGTTGTTCGGCGGCTTCAGCTTAAAGTTGGGCCACGCACTGTTCGGCCTGCCCCTGTCGCTTTCGGCCAGAAAGATGAAATGAAGCAGGGCTTTTCCATAATCATCCCCACTTGCAACACCCTTCCTTATCTAAAACTTTGCTTGAAAAGTTTTAAGGACCACTCGGCTTATTCCCATCAGATAATAGTCTGCGCCGACGGCTGCCGCGACGGCACCAACGAATTCCTGAGAACTTATCCCGGGATAGATGCCGTAATCCTGGACAAGAACCAGGGAATCTGCAGCGCTACCAACCAGGCCGCCCGTTTGGCCAACCGGGAATATCTGTTTCTGGCCAACGATGATTTAGTCGCCGCACCCGGCTGGGATCAGGCCCTGATGTCTCTGGCAACATCCGACCGGATATTAAGCGGAGTCCAGATAGAGCCGGAATGGGTGCCGGTGGCGCCCTGCCACCTCAAGCAGGATTTCGGCCGGGTATTTGACGAATTTCGGGAACCGGAATTCCTAAAATACGCTGCGGAGGAGAGCCGGCAGAAACAGGGGGTTGCAGAGGCAGGAGTAAATTATCCCTTTTTGGTCCACCGGGAATTATGGAACCGGCTGGAGGGTTTGGATGAGCGGTTCAATCCCGGGCCGGGATCTGACCCCGACCTTTTCTACCGGCTGGCCCTGGGAGGGGCGGAATTCCTGCGGATCCGTTCCTGTTTGTTCTACCATTTCGGAGGCCGGGCCTCGCGCTTTGCCGGCGAGTCGGGCCGCCAGTCAAATTCCTGGAAACAGGCCGCCGCCCGCAGCCGGGATGTTTTTTCTCAAAAATGGGGAAGGCCCTGGGATTTTGGTTTTGGGCAGGCGCCAAAAATAAAAAGGCCGGAATCCCTGGCCTTTTTCGTCTGGGGCGGCATCGGCAACATGATCATGGCCTTGCCGGCCATCGATGCCGCCAGAAAAGACCTACCGGAGGCCAAGATCACAGTGATTGCCCAAAAGCAGATCATGCTGCAGTTGGTTCCGCCTGAAATTCAAAGTACAGTGGCGCTTAATGATCCGAGCTACCGGGGCGCAACGGGATTATTGAAATTAATCAAAGACTTAAGAAAGATCAAACCCCGGATAACCTTAACCAGCCTGCCTTTCCCCCCAATTAGATATGGCCTTCTGGCCCTGATCTCTGGCGCCCGGGACCGGGTATGTCCAAAAGCAAATAAAATTCCGGGCTGCAACCTGAAAATACAAACCGGGGGGAAACATTATCTGGAGCGCAATCTGGAACTGCTGCGGCCGGCGGGCATCGACCGGAAATTCCGAGGCTACAATTTAGCGCTGGTCCAGGATGAAATAAAACAGGCAGATGAATTCTTACGGCGGCAGAAAATAGACAGTTCAAAACGGGTCGGTCTGCATCCCGGAGCGGGGCATCCCCGGAAACGATGGGCCAAAGAGAGTTTTGTTGCCTTGGGAAAAATCTTAACAGGGCGGGGATTTTACCTGCTGGTCTTCGGCGGCCCGGAGGAAAAGCAGTTGGCGGATTATCTGGCTTCAAGCATCGGATCCAGCGCTTATTCCTGGGTTGGAAATCATGAGTTCAGGGCCACGCTGGCATTAATCAGAAGCTGCCGGGCCTTTATTTCCAACGACAGCGGCCTGGCCCATTGCGCTGCAGCATTGGCGGTTCCCACCCTTACCATTTTCGGCCCTACCGATCCGGCCTTAAGCCGGCCTTACGGCCAGATGGCCAGGGTGGTTCAAAGTCCGGTAAAATGCGGCCCCTGCTATCGTCCGGCCAATAGATACGGTTGCCGGCAATGTGATCCGCGGTGTCTTTCACAAATCTTTCCGGAACAAGTTTTAAAGGAATTTGAAACTTTGTGGCGGCAGTCAAAACCCAAGGAAAAAACAATTTGACCAAGACCTAATTGACCAAGGTATAAAATTATTGACTTTTAACATATCTTGTGTTATCATAATCTGTTATAAATCAAGGTTATAGTGAAGGTATTATTTTTTGATCATTCACCGGTTTACGGCGGGGCCGAGCAAAGCCTGCTTTCAATTTTACCGGCCTTAAAACCGCCAATAGCGCCGGTTTTGCTGGTTTTACCCGACAGCATTCTGGTTAAAAAAGCCCGGGAACTGAAAATAAGATTCCGGACGATAAACTTAAGCCCCAGGCTTGCCTCTTTGCCCCAGGCCCGGCTGGCAAAAAATATTTTTAATCCGCTTTTATGGAGGGATATCTCCCGGACCAAAAGGGCTTTGGCAGATGCGGTTCAAAAAGAAAAAGCCGACTTGGTTTATGCCAATACCCTGAAATCCGTCATCCTGCTGGGTCTCTGCAGCAAAAAGATCCCCCAGCCGCAGGTGTGGCATATCCGAGATATCGTCTCCGGCCTGCCGGCGGTTTTGCTGTGGCGGGTTGGCCGGATCAGCAGTCCCAAAGTCATAGCTGTTTCCCGGGTTGCCGCCGGCCAGCCGGCTTTGAAGTTCAGCGCCACTGCTCCGACAGTGATCCACAATGGAATAGATCAGGAAAAATGGATATTTGACAGCCGACAGCAAAAGCCTGACGAGGTCAAAGCCCGGTTGGGAATTAAGCCGGGAGAATCTTTGATTGGCGTTTTTGGCCAGCTTTCGGCCTGGAAGGGGCAGGAACACGCCATCCAGGCCTTGGCCCACCTTAAGCGGCGGGGATTTTTGTGCAAACTGCTTTTGGCCGGTGACGCCATTTTTGCCGGGCAGGGATATCCTGAAAAACTGAAGAGTTTAGCCGGATCCTTGAATATCTCCGAAGATGTGATATTTTCCGGCTGGTTAGAAAACGCCGCTCCCTATATGATGGCGGCCGATATCATTGTTCACACTCCGGTAAAGCCGGAGCCTTTCGGCCGGGTGCTGATCGAGGCCATGGCTTTGGGCAAGCCGGTGGTGGCCATTAAAAACGGAGGGATTCCCGAGATCATCGACCACGGGCGGAGCGGATTGCTGCTGGAAAGCCACCAGGAACTGCCTTTTGTGCTGGAACGGCTTTTATGCCAGCCGGCCCAGGCCAAGGCTTTGGGTGATGAAGCCCGGCGCCAGGTTGAATTGAGGTTCAAGCTGTCGGATACGGTTTCAAGAGTCTCGGATTTCTTAACGGGGGCGTTCTCAAATATTTCCAGAACAAGTTTAAAGGGTTTTGAAATTTTGTAGCGGCAGCCAAATCTACAATAATAAACAGACTGAATGAGACTTAGTTTTATTGACTTTTACTGATGGGAGCGGATACCCTTCACCGGACTAAATATCGGTCATATTCAGGGCAAGCTCTGTGGTGAGCGACTTGTACTGAGCTTGCCGAAGTAAGCCGAACCAATAGTGGACCTGGTTTGACAAGCCTTGGCGGAGTTTGACAGCAATTTAGATCCAGCCCTATTAACCAATTGGGGTTGTTCGGAAAATAACCGGTCAGTACTGCACCCAGTTAAATTAAAATCTGTTATTTCAAAGGATATGATAATATGAAAGAAACATTGAAGAATCTATTTTTTATAGCTGCGCTGCTGTTCTTCCAAAGCGCCCTGGCTCAGGATGCGGCCAAGGCAATCACTGAGGCCGGCCTGACGGTTCCTGACGCGGTTGATAAGGCCAAAGAGGTTGGTTATTCCGACCAGGAAATCCTCAAAGCCATTGAACAGGCCAAAAATGAGGGAAAGGTTCCGGTGGAGCAGCCATCTGTTCCGGATGAAAAGAGAATCAAAGAAACTCTTGGCCTAAGCCGGACTTTTCAAGAAATACAAAATGCCGTCTTCGAAAGCTACAATATCATAACGACCCCCAAATACAGGCTGTTTGCCCTGCCGCCGTTTGGCTACGAGATATTCAACAATCCCCCTGCCAGCTTTGAGCCGCTGGACTACGGTCCGGCCGATCCCAACTACCAGATCGGCCCGGGCGATGAATTGGCCGTAAGCCTTTACGGAGACGTCCAGTATTCCAACACTTTTAAGGTTGACCGCGAAGGAAAGATCACCATACCCGAGGCGGGTATTATTATCGTTAACGGAGAGACTTTGGCCGCGGCAAGCAAAAAGATCGTCGAACGGCTGTCATTGGTCTATTCAGGCATAAGATCCAGGTCAATATCGGCAGACATAACGCTGGGAAAACTAAAACGGATCAAGATATTCGTCATGGGCGAGGTTCGGCAGCCCGGTGGCTTTACCATCTCCAGCACCAACACCGCTTTTACCGCCCTTTATTATGCCGCCGGTCCGACCAATCAGGGATCCCTGCGGAGGGTGCAGGTCCTGCGGAACAATAAAACCATTGCCACTATTGACCTGTACGATCTGATCCTCAAAGGTAAAAAGGACAGCGATATCCGGCTGCAGAATGGGGATGTGGTCTACGTGCCCCTGGCCCCCAAAAAGGTTGCCATTCCCAGAGGGGTTTACCGTCCGGGCATCTACGAGCCTTTGCCCGGGGAAGGTTTAAAGGCGGTCCTGGCGTTGGCCGGAGGCTTGCGCCCCGATGCCTACACCGATATCATCCAGATCAACCGCACCGGCAAGGACGGACTTGTCAAACTGATAGACCTGCCCTCTAAGGAAATTGCCGGATCCGCCGCCGAATATGACCTGGAGAGCGAGGACGTGATAGGCATTTACAAGGTGCCGGAAGGGGTGGACAATATCGTCCAGATCAACGGATTGGTGCTGATACCGGGGACCTATCAGATAACCGACAGCACTACCCTGGGGGATCTGATAACCAAGGCCGGCGGCCTGCTGAAGATTGCCTATCAACCGCGGGCCGAAGTATCGCGGATACTGTTTTATGCCCGGCCCGAGTCGACGGTTACCTTCATCCTTAACCTAGACAGCGAGGCCGACCTGTCCTTTCCCCTGAAATTCCGGGACAAGGTGATCGTAAGACAGGATCCCGATTACCACTTACAGAAGGGGGTCACCATCGACGGGATGGTCCATTTCCCGGGATATTATTCGCTGACCGCCGAGGGCGAGAGGCTCTCCAGCGTCATCAAGCGGGCCGGGGGACTGAAGCCGCTGGCTTACCCCGAGGGAAGCATTTTTAGCCGGGCCGGGGCGGGGCAGATAGACGTCAACCTGGCTAAGGCCCTGAGCAATAATGGCAGCCTGCATGATGTGGTAATGCGAGACGGCGATGCGCTGTCGGTCCCGGAGATGCCATCCACGGTGAATGTCATTGGCGCGGTGCGGTTTCCGGTCAATACTCTCTACGAACGGGGGCAGGGGTATAAGTACTACCTGGAAAAGGTGGGCGGCGCCACCGAAGAGGCCGACCGTAAAAGGATAACCGTCAGGCTGCCCAACGGGCGCAATATGAAGCCAAAAACTTTCTTTGGGCTGGTTCAAAGGGATATTCCTCCCGGCGCCTCGATCATCGTGCCCCGGAAAAAGGAAAGCACAGACATCAACTGGGGCGATGTCCTCCAAAATACAGCGGCAATTATATCGACTGCCGTAATGACCATAGCGGTAATCCGACAATATAAATAAGACAGTCTCCTAACAGGGAATCCGGGTGGGCATCTTCCAACAGCAGGCCATGGAAGATCAAAGATTGACATAAAATTAACCCAAGGAGTTTGATAACTTATGGACAACATTCAACTGACCAAAGGTCCGGATTTTGATATTGATGCGCTTTTGAAGCATCTGGGCATTTTTTTTGATGCCCTGGAAAAAAACAGCAATATTCTGCATTGCCATTACGGCAATAACAGCAGTGGTCCTGTTTATTATGCCAAATCACTATACTGCGCAGGCCACCATCTTTGCCATCAAGCAAATCAAGCAATAATAGGTTTCCGGCCGGCCCCTGAAACATGCCCCAAGAGGATCAAAACGATGAAAAGGAGAATCCATTGATGGATAATGAAACCCGTAAAAACATCATTAATCAAGAAGCCGTTTATCATTATCTCAACATCATTCTGGCCAACTGGAGAAGGATGGCGATGTTCATGGGGGCGGCGCTGTTAATTTCGGCCGCAGTATTGCTAATAACTCCCAATTACTACGTTTCACAAGTCACCATTCTGCCCGCCGGCAAAAGCTCCTTTTCGGGGCTGATGAACCTGGCTTCGGAGCTGGGTTATTCATCATCGGGCGAGGTCATTATCAATTCTCCTCAGGTCATTTTCCGGATAGTGCGCAGCCGCATACTGTCCGAGATGCTCGGCAAGCGGGTCTATTTTCACAGCGGCAAAAACCGCGCCCTAATGCTCCATGAGGTTTTTAAGATAAAGGAAAAGGATCCGGCGCGGAGAGAATACTTTACTCATCTGGCTTTAAACCGGGCCATGACCACCAGCATAGATGCCCGGATCAAGAGCCTGGATATTTCTTTAAAAGTAGATGACCCGCAGATAGCCGCGGAACTAATGAATGCCATAGTCGAGGAGCTTGATAATTACAATATCTTGTACCGGAACAATAAAGCCAAAATGAACCGGGAATTCGTTGAGAAAAGGCTGAAAGACACAGGCGATTCGCTGGCAAAATACGAAGAGGCGCTGAGGCTGTTCAGGGAAGAGAACCGCAACGTAGCTCAATCACCCATGCTCATGCTAAGGCAGCAGAGGCTGGTCAGAAGAGTAAATGTCAGCTATGAGCTATACCTGCTATTAACCAAAGAATACGAAACCGCCAAGCTTCAGGAGGTCAGGGACACCCCGGTGCTGGATATCATTGAAAGGGCCAGGCCGCTGCCGGTAAAGAGCGGCCCGGTAAGGAGAAAAGCCCTGATGACGGTGTTTCTTCTGGCCCTAGTCTCGGGTTTGTTTTTTCTGCTGGCCGGCGAGCATCTTAAAAAATCCGGGATCATCGTTCGGCTTCGCCAGCTGGAAGGATATCGGGCAATATCCCGGGACCTGTCCGCTGTTTTCAAAAGGCTCCGGGGATGAACTTCAGGTACCGGCCGGCCGGATTCCATAATCAGATAATGAGGCCTGTTTAGAATGTGCGGCATCTGCGGGATAGTGTCTCTCGGCCGGGAAGGACCGCCGGTGGATTCGAAAGAACTGCTGAGGATACGCGACAGGATGGCCGTCCGGGGGCCGGACGAAGCGGGGTTGTGGACTTCGCCTGACCGCAAAGCGGCCTTGGGCCACCGCCGACTTTCCATCATAGACCTGAGCCGGCAGGCGTCCCAGCCCATGACCGACGACAGCGGGCGATACGCCATAGTCTTTAACGGCGAGATATACAACTACCGGGACCTGCAAAGGCAGCTGTCCGGGTCGGGCCATAAATTCAGGAGCAACAGCGACACCGAGGTTTTGCTGGCCCTGTATGCCCAGATGGGCGCCGGCATGCTGGATTCTTTGCGGGGAATGTTCGCCCTGGCCATCTGGGATGACAGTGATAAGCGCCTTTTCCTGGCCCGGGATCATTTCGGCATAAAACCGCTGTATTACTCAAGGGACGGCAGATATTTCCGTTTTGCCTCCCAAGTCAAGGCCCTGCTGGCCGGAGGCAAGATCTCAAGCCGGGCAGACCAGGCTGGGCAGGCCGGTTTTCTGACCCTGGGGTATGTGCCGGAGCCCCACACTACATTTGAAAGCATCCAGGCTTTGCCGGCCGGGACTGCCAAAATGATCGGCCGATCGGGCCGGGAACGGGACATAAAGTATTTCGAGCTGACTAATGAATTAACCGGAGCCGAAGTATCTTTTAAGGAATCCTTTCAACCGGCTCTCCCCGTGGAAGAATTACAGTCAGCCTTCAGGGATTCCGTAAATTATCACTTGGTTTCGGACGTGCCGGTGGGGGTGTTTCTTTCATCCGGAGTAGATTCCACCACAATCGCTGCTTTGGCCTCCGAGCATAAAGCCGATATCAAAACAGTGACCCTGGGCTTTGCCGAATTTAAGGGAAAAGAAAACGACGAAGTCCCTCTGGCCGAAAAGACGGCCGCTTTGTTAGAGACCGATCATACTTCAAGTTGGATATCCCGGAGCGATTTTACCGGGCAACTGGAAAAACTGCTGGAAGCCATGGATCAACCCTCTATCGACGGAGTCAACACTTACTTTGTCAGCCGGGCGGCCTCTCAGATAGGACTAAAAGTTGCATTGTCTGGGCTAGGCGGAGATGAACTGTGCGGCAGCTATTCCAGCTTCAGGCATATTCCCCAAATGACCGCTTGGTTCAAAGGCTGGAAGGATCATCGCAAATTGGCTGGAAATATCCGCCGGCTGGCTAGTCCGATGTTAAAATCTTTTATCTCTCCCAAATATGCCGGGCTTTTTGAATACGGGGGGTCTTATGGCGGGGCATATCTCTTAAGAAGGGGGCTTTTTATGCCCTGGGAATTGCCGGGACTAATGGGAAAAGATGAGGCCGAAAGGGGCTGGGCCGATTTGAACTTATTAAACCGCCTGGAGAACGCAGTGGAGCCGATAAAGGCTCCCCGCCTGAAAGTTGCCGCGCTGGAGCTCTCCTGGTATATGAAAAACCAGCTTTTGAAGGATTCGGACTGGGCCGGCATGGCCCATTCCCTGGAGATTAGGGCGCCCTGGGTGGATGTAAAACTTTTCCGGGCCCTGTTGCCGTTCATGGCAAGGGGGAAAGTGGATAAAACCTCATTGCTTTCCAGCGTCATCAACACATTGCCGCCTGAAATAAGAAGCAGAAAAAGAACCGGTTTCTCGGTTCCGGTCAGAAACTGGCTGATGGAAGAAATCCCGGCCCGCCGCAAGGCGTGGGGATTGAGAGATTGGGCCAGACTTTTACACAATAAATGGGTTAATATATGAAATTGGTCCGAGTCTGCGATCATACATTCATCTGCGATTGGCTGAATGATAATTCCGTATTATTGGATTGCGGGGTGAATCATGGCGATTTCTCCAAGTGGATAGAAATGAACATTGGGTGTTCTATCTATGGTTTTGAGCCTGACCCGGGGTTGTTTATACATCTTCCGCAAATAGCCAAGGCTCAGTTTTTCCCCGTTGCCATTTTAGATAAGATAGGCGAGATGCCCTTGAATTTAGGCACAAATATTTGCAGCAGCTTAATATTCAAAGAAACTCCGAAGCAGGATGTTCGGCGGGTAAAAACAACAACCTTGGAAAGCTTTTGTCAGCAACGTAATATTCAACAGATAGACTTTTTGAAATTGGATATTGAAAGAGCTGAAATCGGAGTGCTTGAAAATGTGAAACCCGATATGTTGCGACAGATTGTTCAAATAACGGTGGAATTCCATGACCATCTTGACATAAGGGAAAGACCGAAAATAAAAAGGGTGATTAAGAGGCTGAACAGGTTGGGCTTTTATTGTATTCGTTTCTCCTTTTTTAAATATACGGACACTCTTTTCATCAATAGTTATTTAGCTCCCTTATCACCAATTGATCTGTTATGGCTTAATGTAAAAAGCTTTTCCCTGGGTCTAAAAAGATATATGTATAGAATGTTTATGCGAAAATAAATGAGAGCGCTGTTTTTTACTACCGAGGCATTTGGCGGGCATGGCACATTCCTTGGAGATAAGGGTGCCCTGGGTTGATGTCAAGCTTTTTCGGACATTGTTGCCGTCAATAGCAAAAGGTGAATTGGGTAAAGGATCGTTGCTTTCCACCGTTGCCGATATGCTGCCGCCGGATATTGGAAGCAGGAAGAAAACCGGGTTTTCGGTCCCGGTAAGGGAGTGGTTGATGAAGGGAAACCAAAATTCCATGACGAGGGGATTAAGAAAATGGGCGAAAATAATAAAGGACAATTATTAAGGTAGTATGAATAAATGTAAGTTTTGTGACAATAACTTATCAATATTTTCCGAATCATATTTGCAATGCACGCATTGCGATATTCTTATTAGCAGTCTTCCGGAAGGCTCTTATGACGCAAAATATTATTATGTTGAAAATTATCGATCTAAGGAGACCCAATTTAGATCAAAACAATTATTTAAATATTTCAAGCAATATATAGGAGAAAAAAAATGCCTTGATTTCGGTTGTAATGACGGTTCGTATGTGCTGTATTCAAGAGCAAAGGGGATTGATTGTATCGGGATAGATATAAACAAATATGTTATGGCGAAGAATAAATCTCATTCACCCGATATATTTTTTCATCCCGATGAAATCAGGTCGAAATTTTCTTGCGTTACGGCTTTTGATGTTATTGAGCATTTTGATGATATAAATGTTTTTTTTCATGAGATTGAACGCTTTGTGGATAGCACCGGCATGCTGATTTTTACAACGCCGAATGTACACAGTAAGTGGATTAAAATATATAAGAAGGGTTGGCACGGATACGGCATTCCGAAGTATCATAGGTATATTTTTTCGGTAGGTTTTTTAAAAAATATTCTAATGGCAAAAGGATTTAATGTTGATGCCGTTTTTACAGTAGCGCCAATTGATAAAAATGGATTTAGTTTATTGGTGCGTTCTGGCTATAGATTAAAAAAGAAAAAAATCGAAAAATTATTATTGCTGCCGGTCGCAATTATAAAATATTTATTGGGTAATTTCAAAAATGGACAAGAGGATACGATTTGCATCGTTGCTCGGAAAAAATAAGAACTTACTGGGTGCACGTAAAGTATTAATTTATAGATTAGGTAGCCTTGGCGATACAGTTATTGCCTTGCCGCTTTTTCATCTCATTCAGCGTGTTTTTCCAAGCGCTGGAATTGCAGTTTTATCAGCCAATGTTACTGATAGCAAAGCTATTTCAGTAAAATCATTGCTTGATGGATCAGGCTTGGTTCATCAGTACATTAATTATCAAGTAAGACTTAGGAACTTGAAGGATATATATGGTTTAAGACAAAGAATAAGGGATTATAATCCTGATGTACTTATATATTTAACCGAGCCCCGAGGCCGGTTCTCAATTTACCGTGACACAGCTTTCTTTTACTTCTGCGGCATAAAATGCATTATCGGCGCTCCATTGTCTGCGGACAAATTAAATAACAGTTTTGATGAAGCAAATGGTTTGTATGAAAATGAAACGGAAAGATTGGCACGGTGTTTGTCCGTGTTGGGTGATGCGCATTTGGAGTTGATGGAGAATTGGAGTTTACGTCTTTCAAAGGAGGAAGAGCATAAGGCGGATAATTTATTAAAACAAAATAGAGCGGTCTCAAAATTTATTGTTTTTGGATTGGGCACTAAGATAAAATCGAAGGATTGGGGGCAATCAAACTGGCAAAATTTGATTGCCAAATTATCCGAGAAATTCTATGACTATGCCGTAGTATTTATTGGCGCAAAGGATGAATATGATTATTGTGATAGTGTTGGCAGGTTTTGGAAGAATGATAAAATAAATTTATGCGGTCTTACCAAACCCAGAGAAGCTGCCGCAATTATAAAAAAAGCGGCAGTGTACATCGGACATGATTCCGGGTCAATGCATTTAGCCGCAGCACAGGGGATTCCGATTGTAGCGATATTTAGTTCTCGAGCAAAACCGGGCATTTGGTTTCCTTATTGGAGCAGACAAAATATTCTTTTTAATAGTATTAAATGCCAGGGGTGTTTATTGGATAATTGCCCAAAAGACAACAAATGTATAAAAATGACAACGGTAGATAAAGTATATTTAAAAATTGAAAAGGTTCTAAAATCAACCAGTTCTTAAAATACTTTATGGACCACTGTCTAATGAATTTACTGAACTTTGGCAAATTTACCAGGTCTACGTCATTTTGAGAATTACTCCTTGCTTTGCCATTGAAAAATCAATATATTTTGTCAGATTCCCTTCATAAGCCATGCATGGCACTCATTTCAGGGCGGCGCTTCGATTGTAAGGCTTGATGTTGCGCTCAGAATGACTCGATTAGTTTTTTTTCCAAAGTTGAGAAATTTATTCTTCCTTCGGAATACTATGTCCGTTAGGGCGTAGATGAAGTGAATCCTGCAAAGCAGGACCGACGAAGTCTGAGATCAAGACTAAGATGCTATGGCCGTAAGGCCATAGTCATTCACTAACCATTGAAAAAGCGATAGGTGTTAAAATGAGAAAATTGTTTTTTCTATTGGGCTGGTTTTCTTTTGTTACCGCCGCCTGGGGAAGTCAAATCCCCGAAGCGGCCAATTTGGAAAACAAGCCTGCCAATCCGTGGACAGCATACCTGAACAATTCCGTTGACAGTGTAAAACAGATCTTTTTTGCCAACCAGGATACTGATAAACTATTGCTGCAATCGCCGTCAAATGACGGCTATGTCAACTTTAACTTGGCCCAGGGGCTACACCAAAACCCGGCAGGAGCCAGGTATAACCCGACGGCATATCTGGGCTGGAATGTAATGAACGGCGGGGCACGAGAAATAGCCGGGGAAGCTCAGGTTTTCGACAGTTGGGAACACCGCTTTGTTCCCCAAGTAGGCAAAACGTTGTTGGAGCGGCATTGGATCTTCGGTGGCGAGACAGGCAATAGTTATAGGCCAATATCTTCATCAATGCAGGTTGAGAACGAGTTGGTGGATCTATCTTTTTGTGCCGACGAAATAAATTTTTTTGATAAAACATCTACCTTCCAATATTTTATTTTGCGGGCCATCGGCAGCATAATCATTAATAATAAAAGCATTGAACATACTATGAATGATGACCGTGCCTACTATATAAACCAAACCCTGCCTGCCACGAAAGATATTCAGGTTATATATGCTATGGGCGGCGCTAATATATGGAGCCAAAGAATAATGGCTGGAAGCTATGATTATTCCATATATAACATAACCCGAGGGCATGATTTATATATCAGAAATGCAGATGGTTTTGTTGGTATCGGGACGACAACCCCCTTGGCAAGATTGGATGTAAACGGGGGAGTAAGGGCTAAAACTCTGCAGATAGGAGACAGTACTGTATATATAACCAAACAAAAATTCATACGCAGAGACACATTATTTGAGGTGGTTAATTCGGATACCTTCTACATGCTTAAAAAAGGCGCAGTATCTGCAGTATCTGAAGATACTGTGCTGCCGGACAAAGAAAGTTACAATGCGCTGATGCAAAATTATCCAAACCCAGTATCAAATATTGCAAGGATAGAATATCGGTTAGCTAAAAATGGGCACGTAAAATTGGATATATATAACACGTTGGGGCAAAAGGTCAGAACATTGATTGATCGGAACATGCCTCCAGGCGCCCATGTGTCGGTATGGGACGGCAAGGATGATGAAGACAGAAAGGTCTCGGCCGGGATATATATATATAAATTGGAGGCGGATGATTTTAATGCCGTGCAAAAAATGATATTGATCAGGTAGGCGCTCCCTAAAAAATCTGCCGGGGAGCTGTTTATGCCGCTACGTTTTAGCATTTTGTTTTAGACCGGCCTACCACTTTTAGAAGTAACCTGACGAATATAAAAGTACGTCACCCGGAGATGACCGTTGAAAATCAAAGATAAAAAACGTTTGGCATTCCTGGCTACCCATCCCATACAATATCAAGCTCCTTTGTTGCGAAGAATCGCTAAGGAGGAGGATATAGATTTAACGGTGTATTTTTGCAGCGATCTATCAGTAAGAGGCTATAAGGATCCGGGGTTTGGTAAAAAAATTGCCTGGGATACTGATCTACTTAGCGGATATTCCTATGAATTCCTGCCCATCGTAGACGGTAATAACAGCGTGACGACGTTGAGACCCTTCAACTATGGTTTACTGAAACGTTTAAAGAAAAAGAACATTGATGCTATTTTTATCAATGGCTATGCCCGCTGGTATAACCTTTGGGTCATCATCCAATCAAAGTCCGCAGGGATAAAGGTATTGATAAGGGACGAAGCTACGCCCATCAGCGCCAGAAGAAATGCGATTAAAAAAATGCTGAAGCGCATTTTTTTTCAACTGCTGAACAAGCTATGCGATGGGTTTATGGCCATAGGCACGCTAAATCGGCAGTACTACCTTCAAAATGGCATACCTGCCGAGAAAATATTTATGATGCCCTACGCAGTGGACAACGATTACTTCCGGCATTTGTCCGAAGAAGCCAAGGCGAAACGGCAGGAGTTTGCCCGTGAGTTGGGCGTCGATTCCCGGAGACCGGTGATACTTTATGCCAGCAAATTGACTCAACGAAAGAGGGCCCAGGATTTGCTGGACGCCTATATCCTGCTTTCGCCCGATGGCCAGGCCGAGCCGGATCCATATCTTCTGGTTATTGGCGAGGGAGAGGCCAGGGCCTTTGTCGAGGAGAAGGCCCGGGCTAGGGGGTGGAATTCCATAAAGTTCTTGGGCTTTAAGAATCAGAGCGAACTTCCGGCCTATTTTGAGCTATGCGATGTGTTTGTGCTGCCATCGGTTTATGAACCCTGGGGACTGGTGGTCAATGAGGCCATGAGCGCCGGCAGGGCGGTCATCGTATCGGACCAGGCGGGGTGCGGCCCGGACCTGGTGCAGGACGGCCGGAACGGATTTATTTTTAAGGCAGGCGATATATGGCAATTATCCGAGGCTTTAAAAAAAATTACGGGGGATAGGGAGCTTGCCCGTTCTCTGGGCATGAAAAGCCGTGAAATAATAGGATCTTGGGGTATTGAACAGGACATTGTCGGGCTACGTAAGGCCATGGGATTAAAGCCGGGCGTTCCCGGGTAATTTATGACCAGCGGCATTTTGGGCAGAATAACCAAGACAGCAGCGGCCCTGGCGGCGAATCAGTTTTTACAGCTGCTGATGCAACTGTTGCTGCCGCCGCTTTTTCTGGCAAGCTATGGCGTGAAAGGCTATAGCGAATGGCTGGTGCTATCGGCTGCCATCGGTTTTTTCAGCGTGCTGGACCTGGGCCTGCAGACCTATGTGGCCAACAAGCTGACAGTATTTTACCACAACAACGATCTTGACAATTTCCACCGCTTTCAGACTACCGGACTGTTAATATCCCTGATAGCGATATCATCTGCGGCGGCCTTGGCCCTGGCAGTCTTTCTGCTTCCGGTCGGCCGGTGGCTGTCCCTTTCCGTGCCGTCGGCCAGGGTTACGGCAATAATATACCTTTTGGCGCTTCAGATCCTGGTTCTGATTTTATGGGGTCAATTAGCATCGCCCTATCGCGCCATCGGGCGGGCCTACCGGGGCGTGATGTGGCTCAATCTGCAGAAGCTGGCAATGCTGGCGGTTACGGTTGCAGCAGTTGCTTTAAAGCAATCTTTTATGATATTGGCTTTATTGCAGCTTGGGGTGGCATTGCTAAGCCTGGCGTCTGTTTGGCTGGACCTGAAATTGAAATTTAATGATGTTTCGGTAAAGCCGATACGCATGGAATGGTCATTAGCCAAGGAGATCATAAGGCCTAGCCTCTATTTTTCCTTGTTCGTCTTCAACAACTTTTTAATATACCAGCTTCCGGTCTTAATACTGAACCGTTTTGAAACGCCGCTGGCGATCATCGTGTTTTCGGTAGGCCGCACCCTTTTCTCCTTTGTCAGGCAGGGCCTTTCGGTGATCCAGGCATCGATTGGCCCTGAAATAACCCGCTTGGAAGGAATAAAAGACTGGGCAAATCTAAAAAGGCTGTATCAAAGCGCCGAATCGCTGACCATCTCGGCCGCGGTCGTTGTTAACACAGTCATATTTACGGCCAGCCCGGTGTTGTTGCAGGTATGGATGAAGCGAACGGATATTTTCGTTTTTAAGCCAATGTTATTTTTAATGCTCATAGCGGCCGTCATATGCCTGAAGGATTTTAAATTTTATTATCAAAGCATGACCAATCGACATGAAAAGATGGCCATAATAATGTTTGTTACGTACATTGCAATGACGGTATTGTCGTTTTGGTCAATAAAATATAAAGGCTTGAACGGTTTTCTTATGACATGGTTGGCGGTTGAAACAATTCAATTGTTGGTTATTAATAAATATAATAATGATTTGTTTATAGACTTTTTTAAAATGTCATTGAAGCCAATTGTATCTACGTTGTCAACATTGTTTGCCTTGACAGTAATATTTGTATTGTTTAAAGACCGATTAACCAACCAGACCCCGTATATGATAATTGCGCAATCATTAATTATCGGCGCCGTTATTTTTATAGCGGCCTACCGATATATTGGTTTGCGAGAGTGTTTTAAATTATTGTACAAGCAATTGAAGCATAGTTAGGCCTTTCAATGCGAAAATCATAGTGGGGGTATATTGTCAGTGCGTTGCCTGATTCTGGGAGGCGCCGGTTTTATCGGCGCTAACGTCGCTAGATCCCTTGTGGAACAGGGTGATGCGGTTAGAATATTCGACCGGCCCAATGTTGATTTGAGCAATATTGCCGATGTTTCGGAGCACATTGAATTCATTGGGGGTGATTTTACTAACCCAAAGGATCTTAATGAAGCGCTGTCTGGAATTGATGTGGTCCTTCACCTTATTGGAACAACCTTGCCGGCTACCTCGGTTGCCAATCCGGTATATGATATAGAAACCAATGTTGTTGGCACTATTAAACTGCTCGAGTTGTGCTGCCAGAAAAAAACACAAAAAATTATTTTCCCTTCCTCCGGAGGTACAATTTACGGGCGCCCCCAGACGCTGCCGATACCTGAAACTCATCCCACCAACCCCGTCTGCTCATATGGCATATCAAAACTTGCCATAGAAAAATATCTTAGATTGTTCAACGAACTTTACGGATTGAAATATACGATTCTGCGGATAGCCAATCCATACGGGCGGTACCAAAACCAGTTTGGGCAGTTAGGGGCGGTTAATGTGTTTTTGTGGAAGACAATTACCGGCCAGCCTATCGTGATCTGGGGCGACGGCACTATCGCCAGGGATTATTTTCATATCGATGACCTAGTGGGTGCGTTTCTTTTGGCGATAAAAAAGCCGACGAATTCGCATATTTTTAATATAGGCAGCGGCAAGGCGCATACTTTGAATGAAGTAATCTCATCAATAAGCGAGATAACGGGAATCAAGCCGGTGATTGAATATACAGCTGGACGTAAGTTCGACATTCCATCAAATTATCTTGATATAAGTAGAGCAGAGATAGAATTGGGATGGCGTCCCAGTGTGGATCTAGATAAAGGCCTTGTCCTTACCTGGGAATGGATGAAGACGCTTAAATGATAGCTGCTAACTTTGCAATAAAAGCGTAGACGCCCGGGTCAAGTTTTAAATGACTAAAAGTGCTTTCTTGAAAGATAATCGGTTGTTTATCATCGTTATTAGGTTTTTTCCAACGTCATTGCGAGTTTGGCTTCTTGCCTGATCCGCCTGAGGCGGAAAGCAATCCAGGAAAAATTCAAATCAGCAGTTTAAATAGGGTAACACATGAAAATAGTACAAACAGTTTTCGGCAAGTTTCATCATTTTCATTTAGCCAGGCAATTGCATAAAAGGGGAATGCTGGAAGCCATATTCTCAAGTTATCCTTCGTGGAAATTGCGGAACGAGGGATTGCCCATGGAGAAGATAAAAACCTTCCCATGGATCCACACGGCAATGATGGCAAAATGGCGTTTTGGAATGCATAATGATCGTTTGGACAAGGAACTGGCCTGGGCACTGGCCAATACATTGGACAGGCATGTTGCAAATAAACTGCCGCACTGCGACGTATTTATTGGAATATCGGGATCCGGCCTGCGGACGGGCGGCATATCGCAGAAGCGGGGGGCAAAATATATCTGCGATCGGGGTTCCACCCATATACAATATGCCAAACAAATACTGGATGAGGAATATAACCATTGGGGATTAAAATTCCCCGGGATTGACCCCCGGGCCATAGAAAGGGAGAGGGCGGAATACTATCGGTCCGATATTATTACGGTGCCATCTGAATTTGTCCGGAAAAGCTTTATTGAAAAGGGTGTAAATCCCAATAAAATACGAAAGATACCTTATGGAGCGGACCTGAATATGTTTGCGCCCGTTGATAAACCACCGGATGATGTTTTTGAGGTTTTATTTGTTGGGCAGGTTTCATTGCGAAAAGGCATTCCATATTTATTGAAGGGCTTTTCAAAATTTAAACATTCAAAAAAAAGACTGAGGATTGTGGGATCCGCTTTTCCGGGGATGGATGTTATTTTTAAAAGACATGATATGGGACAGGTTGAATTAATGGCTCCGATACCATATAACAAACTGAAATATATTATGAGCAAAAGCCATGTTATGGTCTTGCCAAGCATTGAAGAGGGATTGGCTTTGGTCCAAGGTCACGCAATGGCCTGCGGCTGTCCTTTGATAAGCTCCATTAATACCGGCGCAGAGGACCTTTTCACAAATGGAAGGGAAGGGTTTATAATACCGATCCGTGATTCCGATGCTATAACGGAAAAACTGGAAATAATGGCCCAGAATCGTCAAAAAAGAGAAGAAATGAGCGTTGCTGCTTTAGAACGAGTAAATTCTATTAAAGGGTGGGATACTTATGGCGATCAATTTGCCCGGTTGTGCCAGGAAATAACTTTGGTTAATTTGTGAACAATGAAGGACCGGTCGGCTATAATATTTGTTCCCTATATTGAAGCCTTTGGCGGTTGCGAAAGATTGCTATTAGACCTGTCGAGGTATCTTAACAGTCAAGGCATAAAACATAAAGTGATATGCTACCGCCATGAAATAGATTTATCAAATTATTCCGAATGGCCCATTAAGGTTGCGGATTTGACCCAAAGCAACAACCCCTTACGCCGAGCGGGTTATTTGAAAAAATATCTTTCAGAACAATCTTTCGATCAATTGGGTGAAACACTACTGGTCGGTTTGCAGGCGGCGCGTCATGCCGGTTATTTGGGCTTAAATAATTACTCGGTGCTTATCATTGACCCACCCAGTCTTTTACAGCCGGTCGAAAGCAGATGGAAAAATATCTTAGACCGATTTAGAAATATAATTACAATAAATTATGTCAGAAGGGGCATGGCCCGGGCTTCATGGACTGCTGTTATGACACAATATATTTCTTCTGAAATTATAAACCTATGCGGAGTTCATCCTCTTCTAATCAGGCCGGGCGTTTCATTGGGAGCGGAGCATTTTAAAATCAGGTTCCATTCGACTTCGGAACCGTTCCATATTCTTTCAGTCTCCCGCCTTGAGAAAAGCAAGAGGATAGACTGGATATTTAAAGCGCTGGAATGCCTGGATAAAAACAACGGGAATTTTCCAAATGGTTTTTCTTGGGTATTTGACGTGGCGGGATCTGGCAGCGATGAGACAAGACTGAAAAGGATGGCCCGGGAAAAGGGTTTGTCAGACAAAGTAGTTTTTCACGGGCATGTTTCTCCGGATGGTTTAAAAAAACTATTTTCCATGGCCCATCTTTTCGTCATGCCGGCCCGTCAGGGATACGGCTTGCCGGCCCTGGAGTCCCTGATACAGGGGATTCCGGTATTACTGCATCGGGAATCCGGCGTAGGCGAAATTCTTGGGGAAACCCAATGGGCCGAGGTGGTGGATGATGACAGTCTGGTTGAGGGTCTTGAGCGTATGGTTGACAGAGTCCGTTCCGGATTTATGAAAACAACGCCCTTGCCTTACATTCCCAGTTCACAGGACTGGGCTAAGCAGATTTGCCGGCAATGCCGCTGGCAATAAAAACCGCGGAGTTGTATATATGAACAAATTAATGCGCTATCTGTTTTCGTTACGGGATATTCAACGGATAAATTTATCTTTGGCCAGAGCTTCAGCCACGGCTCCATTGCGCCAAATAGATCCCACAAATCCGGCCACATGGGAGTTTTCCGGCTTCAGCCAGCATGGGGAGGACGGGATTATAGATTATTTGACCGGCAGGTTGAAACGTCCGGAAGGCTATTTTGTGGAGATCGGGACCGGCAACGGACTGGAAAACAATTCTTCCTGGCTGGCTGTTGCCAAATATTACAGCGGGCTGATGATTGACGGCAATCAAGATAATGTTGATTGGTGCAGGTATTTATTACAACCGATGAATTACGGATTGGATTTCAACCAAGCGTTTGTCTCTAGGGAAAGTATCCCTCGAATAATAGGCATGATGGTTATAAAAATGCCCGACCTGTTTTCGTTGGACATAGACGGCAATGATTATTACATTTGTTCCGAATTGATGCGCCAAGGGATAAGACCAAAGATATGGGCCGTGGAATACAATTCAGCATATGGCCCAGAAAAGGCCATTACCATTAAGTACCAGCCCGATTTCCGCCGCGCCAACGATGGCAACGGGAAACTTTACTACGGGTGTTCGATAGCCGGTTGGGTCAAGTTAATGGGCGGTTATGGTTATAGCTTCATCGGGGTTGACAGCTGCGGGGTGAATGCCTTTTTTGTAAATCCGGACGAATTTGAACAGGGCTTTATAAAACAAATAAAGGCGACTAATTTTAAGGAAAATGTTTCTCAAATGCGGGAATTCAGAAAGACTTGGGAAGGGCAATTTGCGTTGATTCAAAACATGGAGTTTGAGAATGTTTTATGAAAATTTTCTTTGCCAGTTACTTGGGCGCTAATTGGATGTCCGGCTGGCAACGGGCCTGCGCTTTGGAAAACCTGGGACATCAAGTAACCAGATTTTGCTATGATCGCTATGACAGAAAGACCGGATGGGGGGGGAAAATAATCGCCAAATTGTTGCCCCGACCATTTGATTCTCAAATATTGTCCCTTTTTAACAAAGAGTTTTACCAATCGTTATCCCAATATAAGCCGGATGTGGCTTGGATCGAAAAGCCCCTTTTGTTGCTTCCCGATACGCTTAGTAGCTGCCGGGCATTATTGCCCAACTGTGTTTTTGTGTGCTTTCAAGATGACGACCCGTTTGGTTTTCGTAACAAGGAAGAACATCAATGGCGCTATTTTAAACAGATCCTGCCCCTGTTTGACTTTCACCTGCTTAAAAAGAACGTTGATCTGGAGGAATTTCCCAGGCACGGGGCGAAGAGGGTTATAAAATTCCGGGGCGGGTATTTCGGCCAGATATTCAGACCCTATGACCTTAATTCGCTTGACGCACAATATAAATGGCCGGTTTCCTTTGTCGGCACGGCCCTGGATAAAAGGATAGATACAGTAAAGGAAATAGTGGAACGTTATAACATAGACCTCCATGTATGCGGGAATTCATGGAACCGGCATTTGGTCTATTACCTTCACCGAGAGCGGTTTCATCCCGCAGTTCACGGCGAGGGTTACGCCAAAACTATTGCCGGCAGCAAGATATCCCTGGGGTTTGTGTCTTTTTCCAACCGGGATGAGTTCAGCATGAGGAGTTTTGAGATACCGGCCTGCCGGGGTTTCTTTCTGGGGCAGAGGACAGGGGTCCATCGGGAATTATACCGGGAGGGCGTGGAGGCGGAATTTTTTGACGGTGCCGAGGAATGCGCCGACAAAATACGCTTTTATCTGTCCCATGATTCGGCCAGGGAAAAGGTCGCTTCGGCCGGATACAAAAGATGCATAGAGTCAGATTACAGCCTGGAGGGCAGCCTAAGACAGGCCCTGAAGCAGATAATCGGAAGCAGCCGATGACGGAGCGCCGGTATGGAATTTAGGCTGGATTCATTCAGGCGGATCAAAATGGCCCAGGCCTGGATCTTCGCAGTGGCGCTATTCCTGATGCAGCTGTTGACCGGGACCAATCTGGATTTTGCCCTGCTGGTCCTGGCGTTTGTCATATTCACCGCGGCGGCAGTCAACCGCGCCGGCGGCCCATTGACGGTTGGCGGTTTCGGAATAGCCATGTTGGGGCTAAAGATAGTGATAATCTCCCAGTGGGCCAAAATATTTTTCGGACAACCGGGAGACAGCTATCTGGATGTTCCTGTCCTGACCATCGGCGTTCTGACGGCCGGCATGATAAGCATCTGGCTGGCCGGGCTGACGGCGGGGCTGTTTATCGGCCAAAGAAAGGCATTAAAGCCGGAAACAAGCCCCGAGATTCTGCTGGGCCTTTCAGTTACTGTATATGTTATTGGTCTGGGGTCTTACCTTTATGTCATGTTCCACGGATATGACCAGGCGGCAGGGGAGATCAGCGTGGGAGGGATCACCGGTCTTCTCCGTCAGATTGGCTTTATCTATCCGGTTTCCACCATCAGCGCTGTGGCCTATACCATAATTGCCTCCGGCCATAAAAGGAGCATTAGCCCTTGGGCCACAATACCATTGGCAACCCAGTTCTTCTTTGGCGTTTTGGGCACCAGCAAGCAGATGATGTTCGAGCCATTCCTGCTTTATTTGCTTACCTGCCTGGCCTTCAATTACAAGTTCAGGCCAAGGCATATAATATCCCTCTCTTTGATATTCTTGGCAATGGTTACGGTGCTTTTTCCTTTTGCTCAGATCGGCCGGGCAATGACCCGGGACAATGATCCCCAGCAGAATCTTGCTCTTACCAATATTTTTATCAGAGATATTTTCCTGAACAAGGAGAACCTGGAAGAGGTGGAATGGTGCATCGAGGAGGTTGCGTACAAAAAACAACGGTTTTTGTATTACGGCCGGGACATGGGGCTTCTTGACAGGATGTCCCTGATTGAGCAGAACGATGAACTTATCCGGGCTGTCGGAGAGCAAGGTTTCTCCGGATGGCATACCGTAATCCATGGTTTCAAGATGCTTCCACCCAGATTATTGTATCCCGAAAAACCGATATATAATACCGCCAATTATTTCGGGCATAAAATAGAAACATTGGCTGACGAGGATTTTACAACCCAGATAGCTATGGGAATAATTGCCGAGGCCTATGACGCTTTCGGCTGGCTGGGGGTGATTATAATACCGTACCTGATAATGGCGGCGTTCATCCTGCTTTTCAACACCCTTAGCGGCACGATGGAGCGTAATATCTGGACGATTTTCCTGATGGGTATTTTTCACCATAATCTGGTGGAAGCCACCGTTTCTTCCATTACGTTGTATATCTTTCAGTTTCCCTTGTTGCTCTTGGCGATGTATTTCCTGCTGATGAAAACTGTTTACGTCATGCTGCCGCTTTGGGAGCGCTTGCAGTCGTTCGGGCCTTTTGCTGTCCGTCCGTCAGGACGGCGATGGTATCTTGCCAGTTTCGCTTGAGATCCCCGTGATTGATAACGGCGTTGAGATCAGATATTTTTCCATTCAGCATCCGAAATTCTGGGGCACTTCTTTGCCCCTGGGCCTGGCTTTAAGGCGCGATCTGCCAGCATACGATATAATCCATATTCATTCGTTATACTTATTTCACGATCTAACAGCAGGCCAACTGTGCCGCAAATACCGGGTGCCGTATATAATCCGGCCCCATGGCACCTTGGACCCCTACATTTACAAGCGGCATCGCCTGAGAAAAAGGATTATGGAGATATTGTTTGAAAACCGGAACATCAAGGGCGCCGCTGCTCTACACTATACCACCGAAGAGGAGATGCTTCTGGCCAAGCCGTATGTTTTTAACTCTCCGGGGGTGGTTGTTCCCAACGGATTGAATTTGGGGGAATATGAGAAATTGCCTCCGCCCGGCGCTTTCAGACAATTGTTCCCCCAAGTTGGCGATAAACGCTTGATCCTTTTTCTGGGAAGGATAAATTTCAAAAAGGGATTGGATATACTAGTGCCGGCCTTTGCCGGGGCATTAAAATCGTTTCCCAATCTTCATTTGGTTGTTGCTGGTCCGGATAACGACGGCTATGGACAGAAGGTTCGTGTTTGGCTTAAGGAACAGAATATACTTGACAGGGCAACCTTCACCGGGATGCTGGAGGGCCGGGATAAATTGGCCGCTTTTCGGGATGCCGAGATGTTTGTCCTGCCGTCCTATACCGAAAATTTCGGGATATCGGTTTTAGAAGCCATGGCCTGCGGTGTCCCGGTAGTGGTATCGGATAAGGTTAATATATGGCGCGAAATAAAGGGGGCCGGGGCGGGGCTGGTGGTGCCTACCGAGCCGGAATCTCTTGCCGAGGCAATAACTGTCCTATTAAACGACCAGGCTTCGACCAGGCAGATGGGACAAGCCGGACAAAAATTGGTCAGGGAAAATTATCAATGGACGATGATTGCCCAAAAATTAGAACAGGCTTATGTCTCTTTATCCGGTAAAGTATAAAAAATTATTATGGCGTTGAATAATCCCCAAAAATGGCTGTTTGAACCGAAAATCTGGCGGGTGATAACCGGAGTTTATGTTTTAATTATCACTTTTGCCAGTCTTAATCCCTGGTTCCGTCCGCGATCGGAAAATAATTTTTGGTCGCCTGATAAATGGCTGCATTTTGCCGCTTATTCGGGGCTTTCTATTCTGCTGGGTTTGTCCTATGCCCGATTGAAAAAAAACGACTGGTTGGCAATAATGGCTACAGCCGGGACCTTGGGATTTGGACTGGAATTGGTTCAAGGGATAGCCCTTCCCTTTCGTACATTTTCCTGGCATGACGCAGCGTCAAACATAGCCGGGGCGGCGCTGGGTGCGATAGTGGTTAAAGTTATAATCCGTCCAGCAGATTTTCCAAGTGTGAAATGATCTTCGGGTTAGTAACAGCAATGCTTTCGACCGGTATTTAAAAATGTATCGAATTACGACATGGAGCAAAAATGAATAATAAGGAAACTTTTTATCCCGAATCCCGTTTTGGCGGATTTACAGATATTGATGGTACAGTGGCGTTTTACAATAGGGTTAATTCACTGCTTGCTCCCGCACAGGTGGTCCTTGATATTGGATGCGGCAGAGGGTCTTTTAAAGAAGACCAGGTAACACTTAGAAAAAACCTCAGAATTTTGAAAGGGAAAGTAGCAAGGGTTATTGGAATTGATGTCGATCAAAATGCTAAGGAAAATCCATTTATAGATGAATTTCGTCTTATGCAGGATTATCCTTGGCCGATAGATAATGACTCTGTCGATCTGATTATTTGTGATAATGTTTTAGAACATATTGATGCTCCCGATCGTTTTTTTGGGGAAATTCACCGGGTGTTAAGTAATGGCGGCTTTTTGTGCCTGCGGACCCCCAATCGGTGGAGTTACTTTGCGATAGCTGCCACTATTATTCCCAACAAGTATCATGCAAAAGTTACGGCTATTGCTCAGAAGGGCAGGAAAGATGAAGATGTGTTTCCCGCGTTTTATAAATGTAACAGTATCAATAAACTAAAGCGCATCTTCAAAAAAAGTGGTTTTAATTATATCGTCTATGGCTACGAAGCTGAGCCAAGCTATCTTTCATTTTCGAAACTGGCATATTTTTTTGGTGTTTTGCATCAAAGGTTTGCTCCGGGATTTCTTAAACCGGCAATATTCGCATTTGGAAGAATAAGCAAAGAGTCCAACCTCTATAAATAAGCTTCTAAGCAAATTAAATGACGGCAAGGAAAAGTTGAGGGATATTGAAAATATCAATCAGCGAGAGTCTTGAACAAATTCTTTAGACAGAATATTTAACCGCAACGAATTGCTAATACTAAGTTAAAAGTTTTATATTAAGAGAGAACAACAATGATGAAAAACGGAGGTAGCATTATTACTGACTATGGATGGAAGGATGATGCTCCTACCCAGGCGCATAGCTACCTTTGGCCGGCTATTTGCCGACAGTTGCCTGCTAAACCGGCTAACGTTTTCGATATAGGTTGTGGCAACGGCTATATTTCTTCTTTGATAGCGGATAAAGGGCATAATGTAACGGGCATAGATTGTTCGTCTGACGGTATTGAAATTGCTAAGGCACGATATCTCAACGCTAAGTTTGAAGTCGGGTCTGCTTATGATAATCTTGATGATATAGCACTAAATATAGATTTGATAATATCGGTTGAGGTTATTGAACATCTTTATAATCCCAAAATATTTATCGACAATATCTTTAAAAATCTTCATCTTGGGGAAAAGTAGTGCTAACCACGCCCTATCATGGATATTGGAAAAACCTGGCGATTGCGTTATTCAACCAGTGGGATTTTCATCATACGGTTAACTGGCAGGGCGGTCACATTAAATTCTTTTCCCCGCGGACATTAAGAAGCCTTTTAGAAGAGGCGGGGTTTAAAAATATCGAATTCAAATATGCCGGTCGCTTTCCATTATTATGGAAATCGATGATTGCCATTGCACGAAAACCATAGAAAAATGACAAATCAAACCGTTAATAATGATCCAGCCCCGGTCTCTATTCTAGTCATAACCAGAAATGAAGAGAGGAATATTAGTTCTTGCCTGGAAAGCCTTGGCTGGGCTACGGAACTGGTCGTTCTTGATTCCTTCAGCACCGATGCCACGGTCAGTTTAGCTGAAAAGTACGGGGCCAGGGTTTTTCAGCGGCAATTCGATAATTTTGCCTCCCATAAAAACTGGGCCATTGATCATATCGACTTTAAAAACCGGTGGCTGCTGATAGTAGATGCCGATGAGAGAGTAAGCCTCAAGCTGGCCCGGGAGATAGAGTCGTTGCTGGCGGCGCCGTCCGAACACAACGGCTATTATATCGCCCGCCAGAATATATTTGCCGGCAAATGGATTCGGTTTGGCGGCTGGTATCCCGACTGGCAGCTGCGGCTGATAAAAATCGGCAAGGCCCGATATGAGAACCGGATAGTTCATGAACATATGATGCTGGAAGGGTCTGCTGGTTTTTTGAAAAATCCGCTAGTACACTATGATTACAAGGGTATCGAAAGATATTTTAATCGCCATAATACTTACTCCAGTATGGAAGCAGTGGAAATTTACCGATCCCTTAATGGGTTGAACAATAAGGGTATCATTCCGGAGGGGTTTTTATCAAAGGGTCCAGCCCGACGAAGATTCCTGAAAAATTTTGCCTATCGGCACCTTTTTGCTCGCCCATTATTCAAGTTCATTTGGATGTATTTCCTGAAGTTTGGATTTTTAGACGGCAGGATAGGGTTTCGTTTTTCAATGCTGCATGCCTTTTATGATTATCAGATCAGCCTGAAGCTAAACGAGTTGAAAGACAAAAATTCGCCGCTATATGAAAAATATAAGGAATATATTGAAAAATGACTTCACCGGAAGGCATATGTTTGATCTGCGGGAGCAAAATTGAAACAACAGTTAAGAATGTGTTTGATACCAGATTTGGGATAAAGGGATTTTACGATGTCGGCAAATGCCTTTCCTGCGGCCTGGAACAACTGTTTCCCCGTCCGGACGGTAACGAACTGAAGAAGCTTTATGAGGATCACTATAATTTTCAGGGGGGCGATAGCGCGAAATACCGGGCCAGACGGCAGAAGTTCTTGTCTTCTTTTCTCTACAGGTTTTGGATGTTTATTGACGGCGATATCGCTTTTTACCGGACAAAGGGCCGGGGCCGGCTTTTGGATGTCGGCTGCAATGAGGGCCGGGGGATGATTCGGTACCAAAGAAACGGCTATACGGTTGAAGGGCTGGAGATCAACCGGGTGGCGGCCCAGGCCGCCCGGTCTCTGGGTTTTATGGTGCATGCCGATCCGCTGGAAAGCTTTCAGCCTTCGGAAGCATACGATGTAGCGGTGCTGGCCAATGTTTTGGAGCACTCATTGGCTCCGGCTGATATGCTTGAAAGCATCGGAGATCTGCTAATGCCCGGCGGCCAGGTTTGGATAAGCTGTCCCAACGGTCAAAGCTGGTATAAAAAAATTTTCGGCCGATACTGGATAAACTGGCATCCGCCGTTCCACCTTGTCCATTTTTCCCGGACGACCCTGGTCAAAATGTTGAACAGGGAAGGCTTTGCCGTAGAAACAGTAAAAAACGAGACCCCGGCGCTGTGGGTCGCCCAATCGCTGATAGCTGCCGGATTTGCCCGGCTGGGCATTGTCACGCGGCAGCTGCGTACAGCCTGGCTGGTGGGCGGCGCCATGCTCCTGATCCGCCTGCTGTTTTTTCCGCTGCTCTGGTTGGGGAACCTGCTGGGGAGAGGTGACTGCCTGGTGATAAAGGCTTATAGGGGTAAGGGCGATTGAAGATTCTGATATACGGACTAAATTTCTGGCCGGAATTGACCGGCATAGGAAAATACACCAGCGAAATGGCGGAATGGCTGGCCGGCCGGGGCCATAAAGTTGAGGTCATTACCACGCCGCCCTATTATCCTATGTGGAAGGTGCCACAGGGATACACCAGCCTCTTTTACAACAAAGAGCAGTGGGGTAAGGTGTCCATCTGCCGCTGTCCCCTATGGGTGCCGGACCGGCCCAACGGATTCAAGCGGGTGATGCACCTGTTGTCCTTCGTGCTGAGCAGTCTGCCGGTTCTCGTATATATGGCGATCGCCGGCCGGCCCGATGTCATCTGGACCGTGGAACCGGCCTTCCTGGGGGTTCCGGGAACCTGGCTGGCGGCCAGGCTGTCGGGGGCCCGCTGCTGGCTTCATGTCCAGGATTTTGAGATCGATGCCGCCTTTGGACTGGGGTTGTTAAGGGGGCGGATCCTTTATAAAATCATGTCGGTCATGGAACGGTGGCTGATGGCCCGCTTTGATAGAATTTCCAGCATTTCCCAGGCGATGGTGGGAAAGCTGAAAGAACGGGGAATAGGGGAGGGAAAATCGGCCCCGTTCTCCAATTGGGTTGACACTGCCCTGATCCGCCCGCTGCCCCGGGAAAAATCGCTCAGAACGGAATGGGGCATTCCGGACGATAAGACCGTGGTGCTGTATTCCGGCAATATGGGGAAAAAGCAGGGCTTGGACCTTGTGTTGCAACCTGCCGGAGAATTCAGGAACAGCCATCCCGGGGTCATCTTTTTATTGGTCGGCGAGGGAGCGGCCCGCCGGGAAATCGCCGCTGAGGCTGAAAGGATGGGTCTGGATAACATCCTGTTCAAGCCTCTCCAGCCTGCCGCAGCCATGCCGGCTCTGCTGGCCAGCGGGGACATCCATCTGGTTCTGCAGAAGAGGGGAGTGGCGGACCTGGCGATGCCCTCAAAATTGACAGGCATACTGGCCGCCGGGGGGGCGGCCATTTTGACGGCCGATCCAGGAACGGAAATGTATCGGGCCGTCAGCGAAAATAATCTGGGCTACATTATCGAGCCGGAGTCCGCTCCGGCCCTGGCCCAAGCCTTGGCTGAGTTGATCAATAACCGGGAGATGAGGGACAAATTCAGGAAAAACGCCAGGGATTATGCCGAGCAATACCTGGACAAGAATAAAATCCTTGCCGCGATGGAGGACGAATTAAAAGCAATGCCAAAGGCCCGCGATCACGACCGCTAAGCAACCAGAATCATTTTACATGAATAATCCAATAAAAGTTTACCTGCTGTTGCTATCAGCATCTGTTGCTATGAACGGGGATCCCTGCCAGGCGGCCGATTTCACAATAACCGACCGGGGTTTGGAAAGGCTTTCGGAAGAACTGGAACTGAGGGGTTTGGCGCCGGCAGCTTCGCTTGGCGGACCCCTGCTTTTCAGCCGCTTTCGGCAGTGCCCTGATTCGGTCAAAAGCCTGGGCCAGTTCAAAGAGCTAAGCCGGGGAGTCCCCTACAATCATGACCAGAACCTAGGCCTCTTCTCTACGATTGAGAGCAGTCTGGAACAAAGCCGGACCGGGCATTCAACCATCGGCCATTTCCGGGGCGGCCTGCTGATGGGCTCGGGGCCCTGGTCAATGGCGGGAACCTATGACGGCGTTTCCGGAGATGATGCCCAAGATAATTATTACGGCTACCGCTGGCGGGGGGTCCGGGCCAGGACCGACCAGGTTTACCTGAGGTGGTCAGGCGACAGGGCTTTCTGCCAGCTGGGCAAGGACTACCTGCGGTACGGTTTGGGGATGGGATTGGCGGGCAACTCCCCCGTTGAGAATATTCAGGCAGGAATTCGGGTCGGCCGGCACATAAAGCTGCATGGCTTTACCGGCAAACTGGACGGATGGCTCAGGGACAGCGTTTTCGTCAACCGCTTCCTGGCCGGCCATCGGGTCCAACTGGATATCGGATTCCTCCAGCTGGGGCTTTCGGAGTTTGCCATATACGGCGGCCCCGGCAGGACCTACGAGCCTTATTACCTGCTGCCGCTGTACATATTTCTGGGCGAGCAGGACAACCGCCAGATCGACGACAATATCATCTGGGACCTGGACTGCAAAGTATTGCTGCCGCCATTTGCCTTCAAGGCCGAGCTGATGGTGGACGATTTTCAGATAGAACGTAAAAGCAGGGGGGATGAGGAACCCACCGAGGCCGGATTTGGAATCCAGGCCGACTGGGCCATCCTGTCATCTCCGCTGTATCTCAGCGCAACGGCATCCTATCGGATGGTCACCAACTGGACATTCAATCAGAATAAGGACTGGAACCGTTTCATTTTTGAGGGCCAGCCCATAGGTCCCCGGGAGGGAAACGATTTTGATCTGGCCAGCTTCAAGCTTAACGCCCTCGGCAACCGCTGGGATGCCTGGGCCGAGATCTATTACCGGCGGAGGGGCCAGGGCCGGATAGACGATCCCTGGACCAGCCCCTGGACGACAGATTCCACCTGGAGCCAAACTTTTCCCAGCGGCTTGGTGGAGAAAATCACGGGGTTTCAGGCCGGGATAAATTACCTGCTGCCGGGTTCATGGTTTTTCGGCTCCCGGAGACAGGCCGGCGTTTTCGGGCAATGGAGTTATCGGCAGGCGGTAAATCAGTCTAACCTGCCCGGGATTGACGGCAAAGACTGGGTTATTAAATTGGGCTTGGGAATTTCACTGTCCCGCAGCTTAGAAACACTTGCCCAATAGCGTTCAATCGTTTTTTTTTATACTATGGTAACGGACATCAATAAAGCCAGGATAGCACTGGTTCACGATTATCTCAACCAGTATGGTGGGGCGGAGAGGGTGCTGGAGGCTATTCACGGGCTTTTCCCCCAGGCTCCGGTATATACTTTGCTTTATGACCAGGCGAAACTTCCCGATCATTTTAAGCTTTGGGAGATCAGAGCGTCCTTCCTGAACCGGATGCCTGGACGCCGGCGGCATTACCAGAAAATGCTGCCGCTTTTCCCTTTAGCCATTGAAAGCTTTGACCTGAGAGATTACGACATCGTGATCTCCAGTTCTAATGCCTGGGCCAAGGGGGCCGTTACTTCCGGCCGGACTTTTCATCTATGTTACATCCATACCCCCATGCGATTCGTGCGGGACTGGTATCACCACATTCCTTTTGAACACAATGCCCTGACCAATGTCTTTCTTCTGCCATTGTTAAACCGGATCCGGGGGTGGGACACCGCCAGCGCTGCCCGTCCGGATTGCTATATTTCAAATTCCAATGAAGTCCAGGACCGGGTGTCCAAATACTACCGGCGCCCCTCGCAGGTCATTTACCCGCCGGTAAACACCGACTTCTTCCGGCCGGCCGATGCCCCGCCTGGCGGAGATTATTTTCTGACTGTCTCCAGGTTAAAGCCATACAAGAGGCTGGATCTGGCGGTAAAGGCTTTCAACGAGATGGACCTGAAGCTTACCATCGTGGGCGAGGGGAGCGAGCTTAATAAGCTTAAAAAGATGGCCGGCCCCAAGATCAAATTGGCCGGCAGAGTGTCCGACATGCAGTTGCTCAACTATTACCAGAACTGCCGGGCCCTGGTATTTCCCGGCCTGGAGGATTTTGGCATTGCCCCGGTAGAGGCCCAGTCCTGCGGCCGTCCGGTGATTGCCTACGGGAAGGGCGGGTGCCGGGAAACGGTTATTGACAAAGGGACCGGAATACTGTTTTCCCGCCAGACAGAGGCCGGCCTAATGGAAGCGGTCAGATCCTTCAAGCCGGAGGACTTTGACCGGCAGGCCATCAGGCGGCATGCCCTTTCCTTTGACCGGAAGATTTTCGTAGGCAAATTTACCGAGATGTTAGCCAACCAATATTCCAACTTTATCAAAAAAACGGCCTGAACATGAAAAAGAACTGGTCCGGCCTGTATTCCTGGTTGTCGGTGGCCAGCGACATGATATTAGGATTAGTAGCCGGGCAGCTGTTGTGGCGGCTATGGTTTGTGGAATGGGGCAATTGGCTGGGACCGCAACCCCTGGAGATGGAGCAGAAAATTTTGGTGGTTTTTTCCCTTCTGCTCTCGATACTATTGCATGGCGGTTACCGCAATACCTATAAACTGAACCGCCTGGAGCAGATCCTGAACATCTATAAATCATCGCTGGTCAGCCTGTTCTCTATAATTCTAATTGTATTTATAATCAAGGGTTACCGATATTCCCGGGGCTACATCGTGCTCTACTATACCGTGGCTCCTTTCTTTCTGTCGCTGGGCAGGGTAGCTTTGTTTTCGCTTAATCTGGCCCTGATGAAGCGCGGTTGGGGGATAAAGAAGGCCGTCATCGCGGGCAGTAGTAAACCCGCCAAAGCAATACTTGACCACCTTTTGGAAAACCGGGCCTACGGTTATCAAATAGTGGGTTTTTTGGTGGGCCATCCCCAAGACCTTTCCTTCGGCTACCGCGGAGTCAAAGCTATCGGCCTGCACAGCCAATGCAATTTGGCCGTCAGGGACCGGAAGGTTGAAAAGATTTTCATCCCGGGACTTACCGGGCGGCTGGCGGATTATAGCGACATGCTGGAGCTGTGCCGGCATCTGAAAATAGAGGTCAGCATCATTTCCCATCGTTTTGACCTGCTTGCCCGGGCAGCCGGAATATACGATGTGGCCGGGGTGGCAATACTCTCCCAACCCGGGCCCTTCTACGCCAGAATGTACCCGGTTATCAAGCGGATCTTGGATATTGGCCTGTCCAGCCTGGCCCTGCTGTTGTTCAGCCCGCTGATGCTGTTTATTTCCCTTATGATAAAATTGAACTCCCCCGGCCCGGTTTTCTTCCGACAGCAGCGGTTCGGCAAGGATAGCCGACTCTACCAGCTGATGAAATTTCGCACCATGCGCCAGGGGACCGATAAGATCAAAAAAGATCTCCAGCACCAGAACGAAGCCGACGGACCGATATTCAAGATGAAAGACGACCCCCGGATCACCCGGGTGGGCCGCTGGCTGAGGCGGCTGAGCTTGGATGAACTGCCGCAATTGATAAATGTTTTCCGGGGCGAGATGAGCCTGGTGGGCCCGCGTCCGCCGCTTCCTTCCGAGGTCGAGCATTACCAGAAATGGCATAAATACCGGCTGAACGGCCCCCAGGGCATGACCGGACTTTGGCAGGTTTCGGGGCGAAGCGAATTATCTTTCGAGGAAATGGTCCTGCTGGATATCTACTATCTGGAGCACTGGTCCCCTATGATGGACATAGAGATACTCATCAAAACCATCCCGGCGGTGATAACCGCTAAAGGCGCATACTAAACAAATCGCAGTCAACCGATAACAAAATCAAGATATCAAAAAACATAGTCCGGCTGGGCTGGGTCAGCCTGCTGACCGACGTATCCTCGGAGATGTTGTACCCGATCGTGCCGATATTCATCACTTCCGTGCTGGGCGCACCTCTGGCGGCATTGGGGCTGATAGAAGGCCTGGCCGAAAGCATCTCCAATATCCTGAAGATATTTTCCGGCTGGTGGTCCGATCGGGCCGGGAAGAGAAGGCCGTTCGTGATCGGGGGATACTCGCTGTCGACCTTTTCCAAACCGCTGCTGGCTTTTGCCCAATACCTGGGCTGGCCGTTCGTCCTGGCCATGCGCATCCTGGACCGCGCCGGAAAGGGCTTAAGAACCTCGGCCCGCGACGCCCTGATCGCCGATTATACCCCGGAATCGCAAAGGGGCAAAGCCTTCGGATTGCACCGGGCCATGGATTCCCTGGGGGCGGTGTTGGGGCCATTGGCCGCCCTGTTCTTTATGAGCAAAATGAACGCCTCCAATCCCGTCGCCCAGGCCCTGTCATACCGCCAGGTTTTTTTATGGGCCTTCGTCCCCGCAGCGCTGGGAGTGATCGTATTGTTTCTGGTCAAAGAAAAGCCTTTCACTGCCCGTTATAAAAAGCCCCAGTTCGGCTGGAAAATGTTCGGCCGGGAGTTCAAGATATTCATTTTCATCAACCTGATCTTTGCCATCGGAAATTCGTCCGATGTTTTTCTGATCATCAGGGCCAAGGATCTTTTTACCGGCGTGTCAAATCCGATAGTGACGGTCATTCTGGCTTACGTGCTTTATAACCTGACATATTCCATGGGTTCCTACCCCGCCGGGGTGCTGGCCGACCGGATCGGCTCGAGAAAAGTGTATGCCTTGGGACTGTTATTGTTCGGCCTGGTATATCTGGGTTTCTCCTTTAACCATAACCCGGCCCTGGTCTGGGTTTTATTCGCAGTCTACGGGTTCTACACGGCCTTCACCGACGGAGTGGGAAAGGCCTACGCCTCCAAACTGGCGCCGGAAGACTTGCGGGCCACCGGTATGGGCGTATATCACATGTCCACCGGGTTGGCCACCTTTGCCGCCAGCACAGTGGCCGGCTTGCTATGGCAGGCGTGGGGTTTTAAGGCCGCATTTCTTTATGGGGCGGGAGCCGCCCTGCTGGCGGTGGCCATGTTTGTTTTCTTAGTCAAAGGGAAAAAATAAATGTCCGCAGTCATAAAGGCCATAAATGTCGGCAGAATATTTAAAGCTCCCAAAGGAACTATTCAGGTCTTATCCGAATTAACTCTTTCCGTCGAAAAAGGAGAGACCATCGCCATCACCGGGGCCTCCGGCTCCGGTAAATCCACCCTGCTGCAAATCCTGGGCTGCCTGGACCGTCCCACCGCCGGTCAGGTGACTATCGCGGGCCAGGACACTTCCAAGCTTTCGGATCATGAACTGGCATCGGTGAGGAATAAAAGCATAGGCTTCGTCTTTCAGTTCCACCATTTGCTGCCGGAATTCTGCGCCTGGGAGAATGTGGCCATGCCGCTGTTGGTGCGGGGCCAGTCCCTGATCCAAGCCGAGGAAACAAGCCGGAAGATCCTTAATGACCTGGGGCTTGAGGAAAGGGCCGAACACAAGCCCAATGAGCTTTCGGGCGGAGAACAGCAGCGGGTGGCCATCGCCAGGGCCATGGTGGCCCGGCCCCTGGTGTTGCTGGCCGATGAACCCACCGGCAATCTGGACCGGGCCACCGGCCAGAATGTGGCCCAGCTTTTATGGGATCTCAACCAAAAAACCGGGATAGCATTGGTGATAGTCACCCACAATCAGGAAATAGCCCAAAGGGCCCCCAAAATACTGGAATTAAAGAACGGAAAACTGTGGACCAAATAAAAGAACGGCAAACCCTGAAGACCGAGGATATCTTTAAAAGCTACAAAAAACACCGGGCGGTCAACGGCATTTCCCTGGAGCTGAAACGGGGCGAGGTAGTCGGCCTGCTGGGGCCCAACGGGGCCGGCAAGACCACCACTTTCAACATCATCACCGGGCTGTTGAAGCCGGACTCCGGCAAAGTGCTTTTAGATCAGACCGAGATCACCGGACTGCCCATGTATCAGCGGGCCAGGCTGGGGCTGGGATATCTGACCCAGGAGGCTTCGGTCTTTCGCAAGCTGACGGTGGAGGACAACATCATGGCCATCCTGGAAGTGATGCCTCTGAACAAACAGCAGCGCCAGGAACGCTTGAAATCCCTGTTGAGCGAACTCAACATCGAGCATCTGGCCCAAAAGAAGGCCTATGCCATCTCCGGCGGCGAGAGGAGAAGGGTGGAGGTGACCCGGGCCCTGGTCACCAATCCGTCCTTTTTGCTTTTGGACGAGCCCTTTACCGGGATAGACCCCATTGCCCGGGCCGACATCCAGCAGGTGGTGGTCAAGCTTAAGGAACGTGGCATCGGGGTTTTGATCACCGACCACAATGTGCGGGAGACCCTGGAGATCACCGACCGGGCTTACGTAATATACGAAGGCCGGGTGTTTGCCTCCGGCACTTCGCGGGAAATAGTGGAACATGCCGGAGCCCGGGAGAAATTTCTGGGCGAAAAATTTACCTTGTGAATCCCGGGAAAATCATTCGGTAGGGCTGTCAAGACAGTCATAAACCAATTAGATATTTTTAAATGCTTCCATGAAAACAGTCTTATTCCTCTGCACCGAAAATTCCTGCCGCAGCCAGATGGCCGAGGCTTTTGCCAAATCCTTCGGGGCCGGGGTGATCACCGCCTACAGCGCCGGCTCCAGCCCGTCGGGTTTGGTCAATCCTTGGGCCATAACAGTAATGAGGGAAAAAGGCCTGGATATCTCCTCCGCCCGGTCCAAAGGATTTAGAGATCTTCCGGTCAGCCAGGTGAATTACCTGGTCACCATGGGCTGCCAGGATGTCTGCCCCGTCTTTCCCACCACCAAGCAGGTGGAATGGAAACTGCCCGATCCCAAGGGCCAGCCGGTAGAATTTTTCCGTTGCGTCAGGGACGACATAGAAAAAAAGGTGAAGGAATTCATAGAAACGGTCTCGGCCAAGAACGTCAAACGCGATTACCGGGCCATTGCCGCCGAGGTCGCAAAAAAACTTCCGGAAAACTCGAAACCCGGCCAGAGGATGAAATTAGTCACCAATGAACTTTGGGAAAACCTTAACGACAAGGGTTTGGACTGGGTCGGCTTTTACCGGTTGCTGCCGGGCCAGGAGGCCATGGAACTGGTCTGCCGCCAGCCCCGGGCGGCCTGCTCTCCCATTGGCCTGCAGGGCGTCTGCGGAAAGGGGATGAAGGATAAAAACCCCCAGATAATAAAAGACGTTTATGCGCTGGGAGACCAGCATATAATCTGCGATCCGGCCAACCTGTCCGAGATAGTGGTACCGCTAATCGAGCCCGACGGCAGCTGCCGGGCGGTGCTGGACCTGGACAGCCGGGAACTGGGGGCTTTTGAACAACAGGACGCTGAGGGGCTGGACTTGGTGCTGCGAAGCGCAGGCCTGTCGGTTTAATGCCTCAGACGAAAAAAGACCGCCCCGTATTATACGGGGCGGTCTTTTTTGTCGCTGCAATTGTGGATTACTTCAGCACCGCCATCTTCTTGGTGCTGTTGAACTCGCCCGAAGCCAGCCGGTAGAAGTAGATGCCGGCCGAGGTCTGTCTGCCCGTTTCGTCCTTACCATTCCACTTGACGCTATACGGGCCGGGATTCTGCTTTTCGCTGACCAGGGTCTTGACCACTTGCCCCAGGGTGTTGTAAACCTTTAGACTTACCTGCCCTGGTTTTGCTAATTGATCATTGTCTGCTGAGCGCAGGGGTTGGGCGCGTTTTGCCTCAGTTCATAGCCATAACCGGGCTGGCGTTTTAACAATAGCAACAGAGCGGGCATCACAAACCGGGCCGTCCGTCCAGCATGGCAGCCGCAGTCGGCCAATATTTCACTGTTTCGGTATTTTGTGGCAGATTCCTTTGGGAACATTATTGCCTCTATTATATGTATTAGACCAGTAGTGATATGATACCAAAAGTTTAAACAAAAGTCAAATGAATTATTACGGCCTTACGGCCGTAGCATCCGGGTCTAGGTTTCAGACTATGTCTGTCCTGCTACGCAGGAACCACTTCATCTACGCCCTTACGGACGTAGTATTACGTCGGTAGAAATAAAACCGCCCTGCTAAATGGGGACGGTTTTACGGTGTTAAACAATAGCGTCATTACCTATACCTTATGCTCTCCTCCGTTGGCCGGGGAACAGGCCATATCCCCGCACTCGGCGCACTCAAACTGGACGGTGGTGTGCAGTATCCCGAACTCATGTTCCAGCAATTCCTGGATCTCGGCCAAAAGCGCATCGCTCTGGCTGGTCATCTGGTCGTCTATCTGCACATGGGCGCTTAGGGCGTGGATCCCTGAGGACAGGCTCCAGACATGCAGGTGGTGCACCGCCCGCACTCCGGCCATGCCGCTTAAGGCTTGTTCTATTTCCGCGCTTTCCACGCCCGCCGGCGCGGCCTCCAGCAAAATATCCGCCGATTCCTTTACCAGGCCATAGGCCCCCTTCAGGATCAGGGCTCCTATCAGGACGCTCAATATGGGGTCTATCAGCAGCCAGCCGGTGAAGCGGATCACCAGCCCGCCGATGATCACCGCCACCGACGACAGCAGGTCGCCCACCACGTGCAGGAAGGCACCCCTCACGTTCAGGCTCTGTTTGCTGGAGGCCCGAAGGGTGAAAAAACCGGCCAGGTTGACGGCCAGCCCGGCCAGAGCCACTATGATCATCAGTCCGCTGTTGATCTCCGCCGGCGAACTAAAGCGCTGCCAGGCCTCGTAGAAGATGTACCCTGACAAAACTATCAAGGTAACCCCGTTTAAAAGCGCCGCCAGTATCTCCAGCCGGTAGAAGCCGTAGGTTTTTTTGGCGTTGGCCGAAGTGATGGCAAAGCGGATGGCCAGCAGAGACAGGCCCAGCGCCAGTACGTCGGTCAGCATGTGCCCGGCGTCGGAGACCAGGGCCAAAGAACCCGACAGCCAGCCGCCGGCGAACTCCACCAGCATAAAGATGGCGGTGAGGACCAGAGTCCACCACAAGCCCTTGAAACTGTCGGCCCAGTGGTCGTGGCAATGATCGTGAAACATTGTGTTTGATATTTCCTTTCAATACTAAAGAGTTTATCCTTAAATAAGCTTTGGGTCAGCATAAACGAGCGAAAAGGCATGTGGTGAGCCTGTCGAACCATGCCAGACCAGGAAGGCGAGTGAAGCGTATCCACAGCGATACGGTGAATGAGCGTGACGCAGTATGGCGGTTTTGCAGCCGTTTATGCCCAAATTGTTATTTGAGGATGCAGTCGTCGGAGGAACAGCCGAATGATGTTTTTCGTTTTGAATTGAGCACGGCCTGGGCGCAGCCCACGCCCGCCCGCACCCGGATCGCTCCGTGGGGACAATTGCGCTGGCAGGCGCCGCACTCTATGCAGGCGTCCTTGTCGGCCAGTTCCGCCTTCTGCCCGGCCAGGCGGAATACCGCGCGGGGACAGACCTGAACGCAGCGGCCGCAGCCCTGACACCGTTCAGGATTGTATTCCAAGGTAACGACATTTTCAAGATATCGCAGCATAACCGTCTCCTTATATTAGCTTAAACAGGCATAGTATTTGCATAACTGCCGCCAAAACTATTCCTCCGATGATCCAGGGCATGGATTGCTTGATTTCTTTCTTTACCCCCGACAGCGAGGTAAAGGTTGATGCGCCGGTAAAGTTCATGGCCAGGTACGCCGAGATGGTCGTCATCAGCAGGATCAGCGATACTGCCGGGATGGGAAACACTGGAAACCAGTGAAAATAATTTGAGGCCGATGCCAGCGATATGCCCGACAGCAGCCCGGCCACCGCCCCTTTTAGCGAGAACATCCGGCCGGGAAGAACCGGCAACAGCGCGGCCGTCAGCACGGATCCGGCCAGTATCGAGGCCCACAATCCAACGATCACGAAGCCCGCCCGCTGCCAGCCATGGGACAATTGGAAACCGTCCGGACCGAACGAAAACAGCAGCCACAGGATAATGGAAATCCAAAACCACTTGGGCCAGGCTTGCGACAGTTCCAGTAGCGATACTGCCAAACGGTCGGCCAAGTCAAACCGAACCGTGCGCATGCCGGGACCGGCCGAGCGTCCGTTCTTCATGAATGCAGCTATGTCCTGCGCCCGCACCGGGCCGTAGGTGACTGTAAACCCCGTCTGTTTTTCCACCACGTATGCCGAAATACCAGACGCGCCCAGCTGCGGCACGATCAGCTGGCGGTGGCGGACCACTTGCGCCAGTTCCGATTCCCTGACCAGGCGGATCAACTCTGCGGTGCCGAAGGTGCCCTTGCCGGCCGCGCACCAGACGTTGACGCCCTTGGTATCCAACACCAGAAGCCAGCCGTCAACCCCGGGAAGTGCGCGCCTTAAAATATCGAACGATAGTTTGTAATTGGCCGAGACGAATACCGGGGAATCGGCTGTTGGCTGGCCTACCGCGTAAAGTCCAGGGCGGACAGCGTATGACATGCGGTGGTACCCAAGCCGGACCAGCGCCTGGCCGAGATGGTCGGAAAGATCCCATTCCGTTGCGACACGTTGGATGCCGCCGGCCGGCGAGTCTATCTGACCAAGCGATCTAACCGGTTTGTATATGATTCCAGTTTTGGTGGCCGGGCCGCAGCAGCAGTTTTCGGTTTGCTGGACGGTTTGCCCGGCGTTGCAGGAACAGTCTGTCATAATTGATCCTTTATCACTTCCCCTGCGGCTTTAGCCGGCAGGTGCAGGAACCGGAGAGCTTCTTGCTATCGTCGATCTTCAAGGGCAGGCCATCGTGCTCCCAGTCCAGTATCCCGCCGTTGAGATTGGCCGCGTTGGCATAGCCCTGTTCCATCAGATATCTTACCGCCTCCTTGCTGCGCAAGCCCACCGAATCGGCGATGATCAGCGGCCGGTCCCGGGACAGCTCGGCCAGGCGGCTTTTTAGTTCCGGGGCTGGGATATAAAGCACTTCCGGCACGTCGAATTTCTTGTAATCGGTCTCGATTACCGCCCGCAGGTCTATGAACAGCGCACCGGCCCGGGCCTCGGCCAGCGCCTCCGCCCCGGAGAGATGCACCATCCCGGCAATCCGCAGGCCTTTGTTCTTAAAATGATTATCCTTTACCACAAAGCATGTCCTGAGTTGAATCGAAGGGACACCAAGACACACCATTAACGATTAACGATTTACGATTAACAAATAACGAAAATAGTGCCTTGGTGTTTGAATTTAAAATAACTTAAAACGTTACCAACAGATAGAACCCCGCACAAATCAGCAAAATGCCGGCGACGGTTCGTATAGCTGAATCCACCTTTTGTGCTTTGATCGAAGCCTTCCCGAAAGAAACGCCGAACAGGATGGCGCTGAGTGGCAGGCTGAATCCTACAGCAAACGCTGTCATCAGCGCCATGCCCCACAGAATGCGGCCCATCAGCAAACTGGCACCGATGACAATAAAAATGCCAGGATTGCACGGTAATGAACAAGCCCCCACGCCGCCGCCAAGAAACAATCCGCCCAACGCAGCGCCCATCTTTTTTCCGGAGGTTGATGGCGTGTCTTCCTTGCGAGTGAGGCCTGGCAGCCGAAAGGCAAACAATTGCAATGTTGCCAGCCCTACTAGAATCGCCACGACTCCGGCGAACAGCTTCCAATACCGTCCCAGAAACGCCTGGGCAGCTTGGCCCACCAGTCCGGCCACAAGCCCAAGAACAATCAGCGCCAGCGTTGTGCCGATGAGGAACCACACCGACGAAGTGAACGCAGACCGCCGATCCACATCCTGGCGTGTCCCCGAATAAGCCACCAGCATTCCCATGGCCGGCAAGGTGCAGCAAGCGCTGCCTATCGCGCTCACCAAACCCAAAAAGAAGGACAACGGCAAGGCCGCCGGCCCCATGCTGGCGGATTGCAGTGCCGTTGTAGCCCACTGCAGCATCAGTTGCACCCTGAAGATGAAGGCCCGCACCCGCCCGGCCCGCGAAGAAGCCACATAGGCTTGCAGGATTTTATCCTCGGTAATATCGCCCTGCACGCCAGCAATTCCGCGGCCCTTGCTCATAACTATCAGGCCCGGCAACGTTATTTGTGGCGCTATTTTGGAATACTCCGGCGGTGACGCCACCGCCTGTTTAGCCGGAACTGTTTTCTCAGGCAGTACGGTATCGGCTGCGGCACCCGGAGCGGGCGCAAATGCCTCCGTTGCGGGCTTGGCAACCGTTTGTCTTGGCCCCAGCAACTTGTAGCCAACTATTCCGGCAACCGCCAACAATGCGACAACGGTAACGGCAACTTTAATGCGCGAGTTCCCCGCTGGTTTTGCGTAATCGCACCCGGGTCCGCATGTCGTATCGGTTTGCGGCGCGACCGAATCATTGGTTTCTAATTCCATGTTGTTCATGGAATAGCTCCTTGATTTAAGGTTCAATGGTTTGGTTCATTGTCGGTTTCATCCGTGACCACAGCAGCAGCGTTGAGCTGACTACAACCGTCACACAACCCGCCTCCTGAAAGATAACCGCAATAACGGGCGTCATCAGGCCTATGACCCCCAGGGCCAATCCAACGACATTGTATATAATGGAAAAGAAAATATTCAGTTTGATTCGCCGCCGCACCTTGCCCGACATCCGCATAAAATCACCCACCCGGGAAATATCATCGCTCATCAGCGTGACATCGACAGTTTCTATAGCCACATCCGTATAACGTGGTGATGATAGCCAGCGCGGCATTTACGAAATAAGGTCCAATCTCCCAGTGGGCCATAGCCCAACTGGCGGCAATCAAAGCGGCGACAATTGCCGGAACGATGGACAATACGACCAGGTCTTTATACTTTGAGCTATCCTGTCCTTCAACCTCGCTCATTTTTCACTTTCTCTTTCGTCTCAGTTTTCTTTTTACTTTTGTCCGGTTGCGATGAACAGCCGCAATTTTTGCCGGAACCACAGCAACCGCCGGTCTTGGTCATGGACTTCCAGATTGCAGCTATGAATTCTTTTTTCCGTTTCTTGCCTGGGGTTTCCATTTGCGTTCCCCTTTTCATGATTTATTTGGTGATCGCCGACAGCTCATCGACGAAATATTTTTTATTCATCCACAGCGCCACGTTGACCAGCCCGATCATCACCGGCACCTCAACCAGCGGGCCTATTACCGCCGCGAAGGCCGCCCCGGAGTTGATGCCGAACACCGCCACCGCCACCGCAATGGCCAGTTCAAAGTTATTGCTGGCGGCAGTAAAGGCCAGGGTGGTGGTCTTGCCGTAACCGGCCCCGGCCTTTTTCCCCATCCAGAAGCTGACCAGGAACATGACCACGAAGTATATCAGCAGCGGCACGGCGATCCGCACCACGTCCATTGGTATCTTGACGATGTACTCGCCCTTCAGGCTGAACATCACCACGATGGTAAACAGTAGGGCGATTAGTGTAATGGGGCTGATCTTGGGAATGAATTTAGAGTGATACCATTCCTTGCTTTTATGCTTGATCAGCGCAAAACGGGTAGTGATTCCGGCCAGGAACGGTATGCCCAGGTAGATGAAGACGCTTTCGGCGATCTGCCCTATGGTGATATTGACCGCGCTGCCCTGCAGTCCGAACAGCGGCGGCAGCTTGGTGATGAAGACAAAGGCATAAACCGAGAAAAACAGCACCTGAAAGACGCTGTTGAAAGCCACCAGCCCGGCGGCATACTCGGTGTCTCCCTTGGCCAGGTCGTTCCAGACGATCACCATAGCGATGCAGCGGGCCAGGCCGATCATGATCAGCCCCACCATGTATTCGGGATAACCCGGCAGGAAGATGACGGCCAGGAAGAACATCAGGATGGGCCCGACCACCCAGTTCTGGAGAAGGGAAAGCCCCAGCACCTTCCAGTTCTTGAAGACATCGCCCAGCTCCTCGTATTTGACCTTGGCCAAAGGCGGGTACATCATCAGTATCAGCCCGATGGCGATGGGGATGTTGGTGGTTCCGACGCTGAACTTGAGGTTGAAGGAATGCACCGCAGCCGGGGACAGCCAGCCGATGAATACGCCGAGGGCCATGGCGGCGAAGATCCAGACCGTCAGATAGCGGTCCAGGAATGACAGCCGTTTGGAGAGATGCTCTGACATAGCTCTAATCCTTGCGTTTGGTTTTCGGTTTATGTGTATGCGGCCAACATTGCGCCAGCAAGTTGGCTCCCCTGGCCGCCCGGCGGTCCTGTTTGACCGCTTTATCTTCGGAAAGGCTGTTCAGGCACGCGCAGATGTTTTTTAAAGCGTTTTGGCAGCAAAGCCGGTAGTGGACCCATTTGCCTTTCCGGTCGTCTACGATCAGCCCGGCTTCTTTCAGGATGGAAAGGTGCCGGGAGATCCGCGACTGGCCCATGTCCAGGGCGGCCGTCAGCTGGCAGACGCACAGCTCGCCGTTCTCCAGCAATTTGACGATGCGCAGGCGGGTGGGGTCGCCCAGGGCCTTGAATATCTTGACTGTTTGTTTCATGCGTTGGTCCTGTTTTCTTGGCTCATAAACGTGCCGCCCGTCATTGCGAGTTTCACAACCTGCCTGGCGAACGGAGCAATCCGGGGCGGGGTCGGTTTTATCATATCAGTATATCTTGATATGCTAATATAATAAGTCAAAAAAGCAAAAATGTCAAGCCCCAGGTTTATTTTATTTTTTATATTGCAGACCGACTTTTTACGTGGTATATTTAAAACTAAACAATAAGGACACCTAACTATGCGTGTTTCCCGCTGGGGCTTTGTTTTAGCCAGTACCTTGGCCCTGGCCTCGGCCGGTTTTTTTGACCCAAATCCAATCCGCTGGACCTGGAAGCTTCGGTGGCAGTAAAATAAGGCATCAGATATGAAATACACTTTGGTATCCTGGAACGTCAACGGCCTGCGGGCCGTCTTCAAAAAAGGCTTCGCCCCGTGGGTGGGGAAAACCAGCCCCGACATCCTGTGCCTGCAGGAGACCAAGGCTAAGGCAGAGCAGGTGGTCAAGGAAATGGAATCTATCCGGGGATACAATATTCACTTCGCCTCGGCCCAAAGGCCCGGCTACAGCGGGGTGGCGCTGTTCTCCAAAGAAAAGCCTTTATCGGTTAAACAGACCTTCGGAGTGACCAGATTCGACGACGAGGGCCGGATCCTTCAGGCCGACTACGGGAAATTCATCCTGTTCAACATCTACTTTCCCAACGGCAAGGCTTCGCGGGAGCGGCTGAAATATAAGATGGATTTCTACGAATCTTTTCTAGTGGAGATGAAAAGGCTGTTGAAGAAGGACAAGAAGATCATCGTCTGCGGGGATGTCAATACCGCGCATAAGGAGATAGACCTGGCCCGGCCCAGGGAGAATTCCAAGGTCTCAGGCTTCCTGCCCCAGGAGCGGGATTGGGTAGACCGGTTTTTGGAGCAGGGTTTCCTGGACACCCTGCGGATTTTCAACCCATCGCCCGGCCAATACACCTGGTGGGATGTGATCAGCCGGGCCCGGGACCGCAACGTGGGCTGGCGGATAGATTATTTCTATGCCAGCGAAAATTTAAGGAAGAATATCAAGAAGGCCTACATTTTGCCGGAGGTAATGGGCTCGGACCACTGCCCAATCGGGTTGGAATTAGAAATATGATTTTCGCTTTTTTGCGAGAGGAGAGATACTATGGAAGATCGGGAAAAATCAAAAGAGCAGATGATAAGCGAACTTCACGCCCTCCGCATCCGCCTGGCCGAGGGCGAGGTGATGGAACTGGAGTTGAAGCGTACTTACGAAAAGCTGGCTGCATTGGAACAAATGGTTGACAGCCTGCCGATGGGCGTGACCATTTCCGACCTGGAGGGAAAAATCCTCTACTCCAACCCGGCCGAAGCCCAGATGCATGGTTATGCGGTGGAGGAGCTTTTGGGCCAGGAGGTGAAGATGTTTCCCCCCAGGGACGTTGGAGCCCGATTGATCCCGAGCAGGCCAAGAAGATCAGGCGGCTGGCCCGCGAGGCCCTGAACGTCCGCAAGGACGGCACCACCTTCAGCGCCAAGCTGACCTCGGACGTGGTCAAGAACCAGCGGGGGCAGGCCGTGGCCATCATCACCACCAGCGAAGAGCTGACCGCCAAGAAGCAGGCCCAGGCCTTCATGGCCGCGTTGTACAAGATCTCGGACAAGGCCGCCGTAGCGGTTGACCTGAAGAACCTCTGCGCCGACCTTCACAACATCATCGGCGGCCTGATCTACGCCAGGAATTTTTACCTGGCCATGTACGACCAGGAGTCTGACCAACTTTCCTTCACCTATTTTGTGGACGAGTTCTCGGCCGCTCCCGGCCCCCAAAAACTGAAGAAGGGGCTGATCAGACAGGTGCTGGAAACAGGCCAGGCCATGTTCGCCACCCAGGAGACTTATTCCCAAATGCTGCGGCAGGGCGGGTTCGAGGAGATGGACACCCCATTCGTCAACTGGCTGGGAGTGCCGCTGAAGAAGGACGGCCGGGTCTTCGGGGTGATGGTGATCAACAGCTATACCGAGGAGATATCCTTCGGCGAGACCGAGAAGGAACTGCTGGTGTTCGCCGCCCAGCAGATGGTCAATGCCATGGACAAGATCGTCATTCGTAAAAGAATATAATTTTCTTTCAACCCCGGACAAACGGCATGACCGGACTTAAAATGGGCGCAGAACATTGCGCTCATCTGCGTTTCGGGGCGCTTTTGGGCGTTTTTTATTTGGTATTTTTGCTTTGGTATTTTTGCTTTTGACTTTAACTGTGTTTTATGATATCGTTAAGTTAAGGATTAAGACCTTACTCTAAAACATGACTGCATCCCTCTCCGCCGCGGAGAGGAACCGAGGAAGAGGTCCGACTACTCTGTATAAACCAAAAATTACCAATAAACGAGGCATTATGCTGGATCCCAAATTCATCCGCGAAAACATCGAGCTGGTCAAAAAAGCCATCGCCCTCAAAGGGGAAAAGGCCGACCTGGGCCCGTTTCTGGAATTAGATACCAAACGTCGCACCATCGTTCAGGAAGTGGAACTTTTAAAGGCCCAGCGCAACAGCGTCTCCGAGGAGATCGCTAAATTAAAGAAAGAAAAGTCTCCCCGGTCCGACCAAAAGATCGTGGAGATGCGCCAGGTGGGCGACAAGATCAAGCTTTTGGACGACGAACTGCGGGCAGTAGAAGAAAAACTGTCCGAGGCCACCCTATCTCTGCCCAACATTCCGGACCCGTCAGTCCCCGAGGGCAAGGACGAGTCGGAGAACGTGGTGGATCGGGTAATAGGCGAAGAAAGGAAATACGACTTCGAGCTTAAGCCCCACTGGGAACTGGGCCAGAAATTAGACATCATAGATTTTGAACGCGGGGTCAAGGTATCCGGCAGCCGGTTTTATCTGCTCAAAGGCGCCGGGGCCAGACTGCAAAGAGCCTTGATAACCTGGATGCTGGACATTCACACCAAACAGCACGGCTACGGCGAGATCTATCCACCCTACCTGGTGAACCATGCCTGCCTGATCGGCACTGGCCAGTTGCCCAAGTTCGCCGATAACCTGTATCACGACGCCGAGGAGGATTTCTGGCTGATCCCCACCGCCGAGGTACCGGTGACCAACATGTACCGGGAGGAAATATTGGACGCCTCCCTCCTTCCCATCAACCACGTGGCCTACACCGCCTGCTTTAGGCGGGAGAAGATGTCGGCCGGCAAGGATGTCCGGGGCATCAAACGCGGCCACCAGTTTGACAAGGTGGAATTGGTGAAGTTCGTCCTGCCGGAGAAGTCCAACCAGGAACTGGACAAGCTGGTGGAAAACGCCTGCGCCATCCCGGAGCTGCTGGGCCTGCGCTACCGGATAGTCCAGCTGTGCACCGCCGACCTGACCTTCTCCTCTGTCAAAACCTACGACGTGGAGGTGTGGGCCCCGGGCTGCGGCGAGTGGCTGGAGGTCTCCTCCTGCTCCAGCTTCGGGGATTTCCAGGCCCGGCGGGCGAATATAAAATTCCGGCGGGAGCCCAAGGCCAAGCCGGAGTTTGTGCACACTTTGAACGGCTCGGGGCTGGCATTGCCAAGGACCATGATAGCAGTGATGGAGAATTACCAGAACGCCGACGGGAGCATTACCGTGCCGGAAGTTCTGCGGCCGTATATGGGAATGGATGTGATTAAGTAATACAACCTTAGCTTTGTTCTCAGCGATACCATGAATGATATCGCTGGTTATACATCAAGGCTTCACCGAAGCCTCTCATAGCCCAGACCGCACCGGCGGTCTTGATGAAATCAAGCGATAGCCTTCCTCCTTCGCAATGGCTACGGTGGATAAATCAGGCTATCGCCCAAAAATGAGGTTTTAAGGCCGTATCTGGGGATGGACATGATAAAGTGAGCTTTAAATGAAATTATAAAACACTAACGCAAGGTGACAAATGAAAAAGAACATCGGATCATCCCTGTTGTCATTTCTATTGGCAATTATCACCATTGCTTCATGCAACAGACAATCTATAATACCAGCATCAAGAATGCAGTCTCGGTTGAGTTTTTATGGATTTACCGTGGCAAGGCCGCTGGATACGGGATGGTTTGTATTACTAAGCGAGCAGAAAGATGATTTGGCAATGTTTAGGAAAAAGCTTAACTCAAATACTCACACCGCTTTTGTAAAGATTTCCTTAAGAAGAATGGCACGTGCTGCCACGAGCCTTGAGGATTTAGTATGTCTTGACAAAGAGGCACACGTATTTGAAGATACTGTGCGTTTTAAACTGCTAAATGTTACCCAAACACCGGGTATGCGTCAAGGCCAGTGGTGTGTTTATTCAACCGAGCAGATAATTGATAATAAGCCAGCCATTACCCCAAGTGTTCCACTTGCGGCGCGCGCACAGGGTTTTAGATGTATTCACCCCATTTATAAAAATACTGTTGCCCTTGTAGCCGAAATATCAGAACGTGGCATGGAGGAAGAAATGGACTCTTTAATTATAAAAGAAGGTGAAGAAATTTTAAAAAGCATTGTGTTAACCGATACCATGGGCGTACCATTTAAATAAGGAAGCGTTAATAAATAACCTTTACAAGTAGTTTATTTTGTGCTATAATGTTGGACATGAAAAACAATGTCCGACTCGAAGAACAATTTGCGCGTATCTGGCCCCACTTGAACGAACGGGCTCGTCGTTTGATGGCAGCC
>JACQXR010000040.1 GCA_016208585.1 candidate division TA06 bacterium
CTGCCATCAAACGACGAGCCCGTTCGTTCAAGTGGGGCCAGATACGCGCAAATTGTTCTTCGAGTCGGACATTGTTTTTCATGTCCAACATTATAGCACAAAATAAACTACTTGTAAAGGTTATTTATTAACGCTTCCTAAACCTGGCCCAAGTGTCCCTTGTAACCAAGTGCAAAACGCCGTGTGAAATTATTAAATCATAGTGGGTGTTGAAATCATACCCGGCCAGGTCCTGAACCCAGGCATTGATTTTGATGTCCTTTTGTTTGGCGAGCAGGGTCAGTTTCTCTATGCCGTTGGCGGAAATGTCAAAGGCATCCACGGAAAATCCTTTTTCCGCCAGATACAAGGCATTTCTTCCGTCACCGCATCCGGCATCAAGGATTCTCGCACCCTTTGGCAGCGAGTTTGAAATCTCATATATCTCCAGGCTGGGATTCCCAAAGGTCGAAGATTCAATGCTTTTATAAGCTTTTTCCCAAAATGGCTGGTCCATCTATTTGCCTGTTTTATAAATAACGATTAACAATTAACCAATAACGAATCCGGTCAGGCCTTCTCCAGTTCCCGTTCCAATTGCTGCAGCTGGTGCATCTCGTAATATTTCCCCTGGCGGGCCAAGAGCTCCTGGTGCCGGCCCTGCTCCACGATCCGGCTCTGGTCCATCACCAATATCAGGTCGGCGTCCCTGATGGCGAAAATGCGGTGGGAGATGACGATGGAGGTGCGCTGTTCCAGCTCGGACCTGAGGCTGTCCAAAATTCTGCGTTCGGTGTCGGCGTCCACCGCCGAGAGGGCGTCGTCCAGGATTAGCAGAGGCCTGTCCAGCAGCAGGGCCCGGGCCAGCGCCAGCCGCTGCTTTTGGCCTCCGGACAAAGTAACCCCCCGTTCGCCGATCACAGTCTTATATCCCTTAGGCAGCCCCAGTATCTCTTGGTGAACCGCGGCCAGCCGGGCCACCCGCTCCAGCTCTCCTGGTTCCGGCAGGGGCCAGCGCCCGAAAGAGATGTTCTCCTCGATGCTGTCGGAGAACAGGAAACTGTCCTGGGGAACAAAGGCGAACTGCTCCCTTAAGGAATCCACTGTGTAGTCGGATATCTCCCGGCCGTCCAGAGCAATCTGACCCTGCTGGTAGTCGTAGAGCCGCATCAACAGATGGGCCAGGGTGCTTTTGCCCGAGCCGATGGTGCCGGTGATGCCCAGCATTTTCCTGTCCTTAAGCTCAAAACTGATGTCCTGCAGGGCCGGGCGGGACTGGTCCTGGTGGTAATAGGTCAGGCCCTTGACTCCCAGGCCGCCCTTGGCCGTTCCAAGTTTGACTGCGCCGGGGAGGTCCTTGATCTGGGGCCGGGTCTCCAGGATCCGGTTAAGCCGTCCCTGCGAGGCCGCGCCCCGCTGAAAGATGTCGATGGCCCGGCCGATGGCGATCATGGGCCAGATCAAGATCCCCAGATAGGCCATGAAGGCCACGAAGTCGCCCAGGGAGATCCGGCCGGAAACGGCCAGCCGTCCGCCCCACCACAGGGCGATGCCCTGGGAGAACGAAGCCACCAGGGTTATCAAAGGAAAGAAAGCGCCCCAGACCCAGACCAGCTTCATGTTCTTGTCCAGATAATCCCGGCTGGTGGCATCAAAGCGGAAATTTTCCGAATGCTCCTGGACGAACAGTTTCACCACCTTGATGCCCGAGATGTTCTCCCGCACCGTCTCGGTCAGTTCAGAAAATGATTTTTGCACTGCCTCGAACCGGCGGCGGATGATCCGGCCGAACAGAGCCACGATCAGGCTCAGGAAGGGCAGGGGGATCAGGGCATACAAGGCCAGATGGAGCGAGAGACTGAACATCAGGAACAGGGAGGCCAGGCCCAGCACCACGATGTCGGTTAGGATCACCGAGCCAAAGCCCAGGGCCATCCGCACAGCGTTGATATCATTGGTGGCATGGGCCATCAGGTCCCCGGTCTTGGTGTTGTCAAAATAGGCGAAGTCCAGGGTGCAGAGGTGGGAGAAAAACTCGTCCCTCAGTTTCTGCTCCACTTTCCGGGCGGTGCCGATCAGGAAATAGCGCCAGAAGAAGCGCCCGACGCCGATGGACAGGGCGATGCCGGCGCACCAGGTCCCGTAGAGTATAAGCCTTTTGGGATCGACGGCGCCCAGGGCCAGGTCGTCCACCGCCCGCCTTACCACTTGGGGGATCAACAACTGCAGCAGGTCCACCGCGATTAGGCTGACGAAACCGGCCGCCAGGGCCCATTTGTAACGGGCCAGGTATTTTTTCAGTTTAAAGAGTTCTTTCATTCGCTGTTATTTTCACCACAAAGCATGCCCTGAGGCAAATCGAAGGGACACCAAGACACACTCAAATTACGATTCCCAATTCACGATTTACTGATTTGGTGCCTTGTGTCTTGGCGGTTAGGCTCCGGTTTATCCGTGTCCCATAAGTAGTTTATATCCGTGCCGCCACCAGAAATGAAGGTCTAAGGCTACTGGTCTTTTCCCAGCCATCCCCGCCGGACCATGACCTTGGTCAGTTCCAGCACCGGCGACACCGAGAAAGCCAGGATCGTTATTATCAGCAGGTCCAGGGCGGGCAGGCTGTAGGTGCCGAACGGCTTGTGCAGAAAAGGCAGGTAGACGATCAGCCCCAGCAACAGCAGCTCCCAGAGCACGGCCAGGTTGAGCCAGTTATTGGCGAAGGGCCGTTTGAGAACGGTCAGGCGGTCGGAACGGAAATTGTAGGCCTTGAAGAACTGTATCAGCACCAGTGAAACGAAGGTCATGGTCATGGCCTCCCTGATGTCCCGCCCCGAGTTCATGGCCCAGATGAAGATCCCCAGGTTGACTGCGGCCGACCACAGCCCGCCCACGGCCATCAGGATGGTGATGGGCCGGGTGAAGATTCCGGTGCGGGGATTGCGGGGAGGCCGCTTCATCAGGTCGTCCTCGGGCGGGTCCACCGCCAGGGCCAAGGCCGGCAGGCCGTCGGTGGCCAGGTTGACGTAAAGGATCTGGACCGCAGTCAGGGGCAGGGGCAGGCCCAGCAGGATGGCCCCGGCCATCAGGCCGATCTCGCCGATATTGGAGGACAGCAGGAACATCAGGTATTTCTTGATGTTCCCGTAGATCCCCCGGCCCTCCTCCACTGCGGCCACGATGGAAGTGAAGTTGTCGTCGGTCAAAGTCATGGCCGCGGCCTCCTTGGTAACATCGGTGCCGGTAATGCCCATGGCGATCCCGATGTCGGCCTTCTTCAGGGCCGGCGCATCGTTGACCCCGTCGCCGGTCATAGACACGATGTGTCCCCTGGCCTGGAGGGCGGTCACCACCTTCAGCTTGTGGGAGGGCGACACCCGGGCGTAGACCTCGATGTCCTTCACCTGGCGGGCGAAGTCTTCGTCGCTTAAGGCCTCCAGCTCGGCGCCGGTGATCAGCCGGCCGTTCTTCAATATCCCCAGCGCCTTGGCGATGGCCCGGGCCGTGTCCGGGTGGTCGCCGGTGATCATCACCGTCTTGATTCCGGCCTCTTCGCATTTCCTGATGGCCCCCACCACCTCGGGGCGCGGCGGGTCGATCATTCCGAACAGGCCCAAAAAGAGCATGTTCTGCTCGGCCTGCTCGATGCCGGCATCGGCCTTGGAGGCCACCGCTATTACCCGCAGCGCCTGGCCCGCCATCTGCCTGGCTTTGGCCAGGATCTCCTCCCTGGCCCGGGGGTCCAGTTCTTTTTCCCGGCCCCCGCTCAGGTGCCGGGCGCATGAATCAAGGATGACCTCGGGCGCGCCCTTAGCATAGGCCACCGGGCCCCCGGCCGACTCGTGAAGGGTTGTCATCCGCTTGGATTCGGAAGTGAAGGGTATCTCCTGTACCCGCTTAAACTCCAGATCCAGGTCGGCCTTGTGCAGTCCGGCCTTGGCCGCGGCCACTACCATGGCGCCTTCGGTGGGGTCGCCCTTGATGTCCCACCCATCTGTTTGTTGCACCAGACAGGCATCGGAACATAGGACCCCGGCCCGGAGCAGAGCGGCCAGTCCGTCATCGGGCGCGAACACGGCGCCCTGCCGCAGGAATTCCCCGGAGGGCTGGTAGCCGGTCCCGGTAACATCGGTCATTTCACCGGCGGCATAGATCTTGACCACCGTCATCTCATCCTTGGTCAGGGTGCCGGTCTTGTCCGAGCAGATGAAGGTGACGCTGCCCAGGGTCTCCACCGTGGGCAGGCGGCGCATCAGGGCGTGGCGCTTGACCATCCGCTGCACGCCGATGGCCAGGGATATGGTGACCACGGCCGGCAGGGCCTCGGGCACCACCGCCACCGCCAGGGCGATGCCGAATATCAGCATCTCGATAAACGGCTGTCCCCGGAAAAGACCGAAGGCCACTATGACGCCCACCAGCGCCAAGGCCGCCCGGGCCAGCAGGCGGCCCATCCGGTCCAGGTTTTCTTGCAGCGGTGTCCTTCCGGTCTCCACCGCTTGCAGCATCTGGGCTATCTTGCCGAACTCGGTGCCCATGCCGGTGGCGGTGACCACCGCCCGGCCCCGGCCATAAGTGGCCACGGTTCCGGCGAAGGTCATGTTCCTGCGGTCGCCCAGCGGCAGATCTCCCCCCTGGGGCATCGGTTCGGTGGTCTTTTCTACTGGCAGTGACTCGCCGGTCAGGGCCGCTTCCTCGGCCTGCAGGTTGATAGCCTCGATCAAGCGGGCGTCGGCCGGCACTTTGTCGCCGGCCTGGAGCATGATGATGTCGCCCGGCACTAAGTCCCGGGCCGGGAGCTCTATCTCGCTGCCGTCCCGGAGCACGGTGGCGGTGGGGGCCGCCATCCGGCGCAGGGCCTCCATGGCCCGCTCGGCCCGGTATTCCTGGATAAAGCCCAAAAAGACCGCGAACAGGACGATAACCGCAATGGCCACCGACTCGATGCCGTGGCCCAGCGCCAGGGAAAGGGCGGTGGCCAAAAGCAAAATTATGATCAGCACGTTCTTGAACTGTTCCCCCATGATCTCCCAGGGGGAGATGCAGGCTGCGGCCTGCAGTTCATTTGGGCCGTGCTCGGCCAAACGGGTCTTGGCCTCGGCCGAGGAAAGGCCGGCATGTTTATCAGTTCTTAACTCGCCGAGGGTTTCCGCAACTGTTTTGTGGTGGTAAAACATTTTTCTCCCGCTAATATTTTTGACAACAGGCATTACCAGGGCCGAAAGGTATCCGCGCCCCATGAAAATATTCTTATCTCCAGACCAGCCAGACGAAAACCGAGGCCGCAGCCACTGCCGCCAGGGTAAAGGGCAGGCCCACTTTGACGAACCCGGGGAAGGACACATGGTAACCCTCTTTTTTAAGAATGCCGCAGGCCACGATGTTGGCCGAAGCCCCGATGGGAGTGATGTTTCCGCCCAGGCTGGCGCCGATCAGCAGGCCGAACAATAAAAGCGAAGGCTCCAGGTTCAAACTCTTGGAAAGCGAGATGGCCACCGGCAGCATGGCCGCCAGGTAGGGCACATTGTCCACGAAGGCCGAGATCAGCACCGACAAAAAGACCAGGGCGAAGAACCCCAGGAATATGTTCCCGCCGACCAGCCCGGCCAGACAGCCCGAAATGGTTTCTATCCACCCGTTGGCGATCAGCCCGCCCACCAGCACGAAAACCGCCATCAGAAAGGCGGTGGTGTCCCAGTCCAGGGACTTGATCTTTTGCCAGGCCGAGGCCTTTTTCCAGAGCACATCCCAACAGAAAGCGGCCATACCGAAAGCCATGCAGATGATGCCGGCCAGGAAGGAAAAGCCAGCGTCAAAGAACGAGGACAGGGCCAAAGCCACGATCATGGCGGTCAACATAATAGTAGGAATCCAGGACAGAACCTTCTCCTCGGCCACCAGGACCGTTTTTTGGGTGTGCTTCCGGAACACATAATATAATACCGGCAGCGAGGCCAATGCCCCCAACTCCACCGCAAAAAAGATGCTGGGCTTGCCGCGGTAGAAAAAGAAATCGAAGAAATTCATTTTGGCATAGCCCCCCAAAAGCATGCTGGGCGGATCCCCGATCAGGGTGGCCGTGCCCTGCAGATTGCTGGAGATGGCGATGGCGACCAGCATGTTGACGGGGTTTATATTCAGCCTTTTAGCCAGGGCCAGGGCGATGGGGGCCACGATCAGCACGGTGGCCACGTTCTCCACGAAGGCGGAGATGAATCCGGAGAGGGCGCAGATGGCGATGATGGCCCAGGCGATGCTGGGCGAGCGGTTGACGATATGCTCGGCCAGAAAGGCTGGTACCCGGCTCTCCAGGAAGATGTCGGTCAAAAACAGGGTGCCCACAAAAATGCCCATTACGTTCCAGTTAACGAAAAAAAAGGCCTGTTTAGCGCTTAAAGCGCCCAGCAGCACCAACAACAGGGAGGCCCCCACCGCCACCAGGGTCCGCTTTTTCAGGAAGACCATAAACAGCAAATAGGCCGCAATAAAAACGGCCAGGGATATGATTTTTGGATTCATTCGGAATTTTTCCTATCGACGAGCGTGAAAATATTTTTGATCTTTCATTATATCACCCAAACCTCAAATAAGTCAACAAAATCCAGCCCAAGAAAAGCCCGGGGAAAAATGGTTTTGACGCACACCCTGTCGCACATTTCCTGTTGATTAAACAAAAAATAATTGCTATACTAATAGTCTATGTCCAAACTGATGATCATCGCCGGAGAGACATCCGGCGACCTCCACGGCGGCCAGCTGGTGAAGGAGCTGAAGGCGCTGGATCCCGGCCTGGAAATATTCGGGATCGGGGGCGACCGGATGCAGGCCGGCGGGATGGAGCTTTTGTACCATGTGCGCGAATTTTCGTTCATGGGCATCGCCGAGGTTCTAGGGCATCTGCCTTTCATCCGCTCGGTGATGAAAAAAATGGAAGGCGAGCTTTACGCCCGGAAGCCCGATGCCGTGGCGCTGATAGACTATCCCGGCTTCAACCTGCAGTTCGCTGAAAAAGCCAAAAAGGCCAGGGTCCCGGTGATCTATTTCATCTCGCCCCAGGTTTGGGCCTGGGGCCGGGGCCGGGTGCGCAATATCCGGAAGTTCGTTGACAAGATGCTGTGCATCCTGCCGTTCGAAGAGGAGTTTTACCGGGGCCGCCGGGTGAACGCCCGCTATGTTGGCAACCCCCTGAGGGATGCTGTTAAAACCGGCCAGAGCCGGGAACAATTCCATCAGAAAAACGGATTGAACCTCCAGCACCATTTAGTGGGGCTGCTGCCGGGCAGCCGCAAGCAGGAGATAGAGCTGATTTTGCCGGTGATGCTGCAGACATCCCAAATGCTCAAAGAAAAAGACCCCGGCCTGCAGTTCGCTTTGGGCCTGGCCCATGATGTGGACCGGGAGCGGATTGAAAGCCTGATCAATGCCGCCAGTCTTGAGGTGACTCTGATCAAAGGCTCGGCCTACGACCTGATGGCCTATTCCCGGCTTTTGCTGGTGGCCTCTGGCACCGCCACCCTGGAAGCCGGGATCAGTGGCACGCCGATGATCATCATCTACAAGACCTCGCCCCTGACCTACTTCATCGGCCGGAGGCTGATCAAAGTGCCCTACATCGGATTAGTCAATTTAGTGGCCGGAAAAAAAGTGATCCCCGAATTCCTGCAGCACGAGGCCCGGCCCGGGGCGATATACCTGATGGCCCAGGTGCTGCTGGCCGAGGGCCGGCCGAGACAGGCGGTAATGGCCGAGCTGGCCAATATCCCGCAAATACTGGGCGCACCGGGGGCGGCCAAACGGGCGGCGGCGGAGATTTACGACAGTTTGAAACGTTAGAAAGGTTTGAACGGTTGACCTCACCCCTACCCACTTTCGCTTGTCTACTTATCGGCCTTACTCAGTGCGGGCTCTCTCCAAATGAATTTGAAGAGGGAAGTTTGCCCAACCATAACAAGAAAAAGCAAATGAATAAAGTAAAAAAATTTCTTATACTCGCACTATTGATTAGTTCGGTCATATATGCGCAAGAAGCAGAAAAATATGTGGTAGAAAACCCAAGGGTTAAAAGGCCTTTTGGTTTAAACCTCAATTTGGGTGGTCCAACTTACTTAGCTTCTGTTTCTCTGGATTACTTCCTGTTGCCGGTATTGAACATTGAAGCAGGTGGAGGCCTTACGGGATATTATGCTGGCCCCAAATATCATTTCAATGGCAATGCAAAAAGAGATAAAACCACAATATATACAGGTATTCTATTTGTGGTGGTCCCACCGGTGGACATTATTGAATTAGGGCCATCAGGTGATCAATGGAAAACACAACCCACCAAAACATATTATGGTCTGTACGCGCCGGTTGGTTTTAATACTATATATAGAAATGGCTATACATTTGCCATTGAAATCGCGTATAGTAGCATAAATAAAGAGTTCACAAGTGTCCCTTTATATTTTTCATTAAAATTCAGTTATCATTTTATCAAGCCAACACACTAATCCCAAAAATTCATTCACGAATCCCAATGAAAATCATAGACCTCCGCTCCGACACAGTCACCCGGCCCTCGGCCGCCATGAAGCAGGCTATGTTCAATGCTCCCCTGGGCGACGACGTTTTCGGCGACGACCCCACGGTCAACCAGCTTCAGGCCGAGACCGCCAGGCTGCTGGGCAAGCAGGCCGGGCTGTTCGTGCCCTCCGGCACCATGGGAAATCAGATCGCGCTTAAGACCCTGACCAATCACGGCGATGAAGTGATCCTGGACTACGAGTCCCACATCTTCCGCTACGAGGTGGCCGGGGCGGCGGTGATTTCAGGCCTGCAGTTCAACGCAATAACGGGGTCTGGGGGAATCATGACCTCCGAACAGGTCGCAAACGCCATTCGTCCGGCTGACATTCACCAGCCGGCCACGGCCTTGGTCTGCTTAGAAAACACCCACAACCGGGCCGGCGGCGTGGTCTATCCTTTGGCCGAAATTAAAAAGATATCGGCCTTATGCAAAAAACATAAAATCAAAATGCATCTGGACGGAGCCCGGCTGTGGAACGCCGCTATTGCCAGCGGAATCTCGCTGAAGGAATACTCCGGATATTTTGATTCGGTGATGGTCTGTTTCTCCAAAGGCGTGGGCTGCCCGGTGGGCTCGGTTCTGGCTGGCGATAAAGAGTTCATAGAAAAAGCCCGGCGCAACCGCAAGATGATGGGCGGAGGCATGCGCCAGGCGGGCATTTTGGCCGGGGCCTGTTTGTATTCTTTGAAACACAACCTCAAAAGAATAGCCGAGGATCACAGAAGGGCAAGAAAACTGGCCCAGATGATATCTCAAATACCGAAAGTCAAAATTGATCTGATGAGCGTGCAGACTAACATTGTGGTCTTCGACATCAAGCGGACCGGGATGAACCCGGAGCAGGCCATGGTCAAATTAGCCAGAAGCGGCCTGTGGGTGCTGCCTTTCGGGGAAACCAAATTGCGGGCGGTGACCCATCTGGACGTGGACGATAATGATATTCCTGAATTCCGTAGCATAAATATACACTACAGTCCTTTGAGGAGCTGAGGAGATACAGCTTTAAGGATGCGTTCTTGGCGTTTTGTTAATGTGACAATACGGGATAAGGTAAAACCTTTTGACTGATCACGCAAATACAC
>JACQXR010000041.1 GCA_016208585.1 candidate division TA06 bacterium
CGCGGCAGACCTGTCATCGAGTGAAAATAAAACAAACCAAAAACCACAACCAAAAGGAGAAAAGGACATGAAACGGTCAAAATTCATCTTCGCATTTGTAACATTGCTTTTGGCGTTTGGCATGACGCAAAAAGTTTATGCTACGAATGTGTCGGGCGACGTATCCGGCACCTGGACAACGGCAGGCAGCCCGTATATTGTAACAGGCAGCATTACTGTGCCTGATCAACAGACGTTAACCATCGAGCCTGGAGTGGCAATAAAGTTCAATGGGAATTACCAGTTCTTAGTTTCCGGCAAATTGATTGCCGTGGGGACGGAGACGGACAGCATCAAGTTTTTGTCTAACCAGACTACGCCGACCAAGGGCTATTGGCGTGATATAAGTTTTAGCGCGCCGGAAAAGGGCAGCCTGATGAAATATTGCGTGGTGAAACACGGGGGCAACGCTGGTTTCCAAACCGGCCCGGTAACTTTCACCAGTACTTGGGACAGCGTTAGCATTGAGAATTGCCTGATAGACTCCAGCGCCTATGATGGGTTGTACGTGGGCACAAACTCCGCGCCCCAAATAACCAACTGCCAGGTGCGCAACTGCGAAAAGTACGGGATAAACTGGCTGAGCGCTGTTTATGCGGCCTTGGACAACAATGTCATCACGGGCAACAAATTGTCACCATTGAACATTCCTTCGGAGATGATTGTGCGGCTTGGCTCCGGCCTGCAGTTGTCGGGTAACGACAGTAATTTCATCTATGTCCGGGGTGGAAGCATAACAACCAGCGGCATCTGGCGAAAATTAGGCAATCTGCCATATGTGATATATAACTCAGGTATTACTTTAGCTGATCAACGGGAGTTGACCATCGAGCCCGGGGTGGCGATAAAGTTCAATGGTCTTTATCGGTTCACTGTCAACGGCAAGTTGGTGGCTGTAGGCACGGAGACGGACAGCATCAAGTTTTTGTCGAACAAGGCTACGCCGGCCAAGGGCGATTGGTATGACATATATTTTAGCGCGCCGGAAAAGGGCAGCCTGATGAAGTATTGCGTGGTGAAGCACGGAGGCAACAGCGGCTACGGAACCGGCCAGGTGTCTTTTGCCAGCACCGGGGACAGCGTTAACATTGAGAATTGCCTGATAGACTCCAGCGCCACGGCCGGGTTGTATGTGGGCACAAACTCCGCGCCCAAAATAACCAGATGCACCATGCTGAACAGCGGCTACGGGGTAAGCTGGCTAAGCACGTTGGCCGGAAGCATAGACAACTGTGCGTTTTCCAACAATGACCGGGGCATTTCCGTTACCGCCAATGCAGCCCTGAAGCCGCGCTACTGCGCCATCGCCCAGAACGACACCGGCGTGTATGTCAACGTATCCAGCACGACGTTAAAGCCCGATTTCGGCACGGCAACGGAACCCGGATACAATACGATCAAAGGCAATGCAGCCTGGAATTTTTATAACAACTCCGGCACAACTTATACCTTAAACGCTATCGGCAACGACTGGGGTTTGTACGACTCCACCAGCATTGACAACACCATCTATGATGACCCAACCACGGGCCGGGTTGACTTCATGCCCTTCCTCGGCCCGCTGTGGTCGGACGTAAACTACGCTACCGCCTACAACAACGGCAAAAAGCTAGCCCGCAAAGCCGGCGCCGACGAATTGCACTTAACCTTCCAGCGCAAAGGCAGGGTATGCTACAGCAGTTCGGCCGATGCCGGAGCAAATTGGCTCAATGCTATTGAACTGGCCGACCCCGGCTATGCCTGGGGCCCCTGCATTGCCATGAACGCTTCCAGCCAGCCCTGCATAGCTTACCCCAAGGCCACCGAGATCTACACAGGCCTGCAGTTTGCAAAGTACGATGGAGCAAACTGGCAGTTTGCCCCGGTCATTTTGCAGACCCACATGGTGGGCGGTTTTAATGTTTCTCCGCCCTCAATGGTCATTAACGCCAGCGACACTGTGCACCTGGCCGTGGAGACCAGCCAGGGAACCGCAGACGGCTATTGGTGGTTTGCCTGGTATTACAAGTTTGCGGCCAATGATCCGTCCACCATCATAGAAAGAAAAAAGATAGACTCCATGTTCGTGCACGACGAGCCGTGGCTTAAGTCTCCCAGCATAGCCATGGATCCTCTGGGCAACTGCCACATTGTCTACACCAAAAGTATGATAACCGTTAACCCCGGGGACGTGTATTATGCCGAGCAAGCGGGCGGGGTGTGGCAGGCTCCGGTTAATTTGAGCAACAGCGAGGCGACCTCCAGCGAGGCCAGCATAGAAGCATATGGCGACAGTTTGCATGTAACCTGGGTTGAGGCTACCAGCGATGTGGAGAAGGAAGTTTGGAGAATGTCAAAAGAGGTTGGCAAAATCGCGTGGGAACCCAGCTGGTTCGTCAGTAACACACCAACCCAGCTTTCCGAAGTCCCGGTTACCTTCGGCGGAATTACTTTCTGGTCTGAATACGAAGGCACGAATTACGAGACCGATTATTACAGCCCCACCTTGGGAACCAGGGTAAACCTCAGCAACACTACCACCGAATCAGTGCATCCCCAGGGCGTGGTCAGCTTTGATGCCAGCAAACTCTACTCCGTCTGGACAGAATCCTACAACGGCTTAGTTGACAATGCCATTGCCGAGATCAAATTCGGTACGGTAACTCTGCCTGCTAAGCTGGCCTATTATGCGGTGGGGGTGGGTTCGGAAACGGCTTCGGGCTATACAATCTATCGGGACGGCGATACCACTTATCCTTCGGGCATATCGGTTGATTATGCCGCTGATGAGTTGGTTTACAACTTGCCGTACCTGAATCTTGGTTACGACTACACCCTGCAGGTGGTGGGCTATCACGAAAGCTCCGGCAAGTGGAACGAGCAGGTAAAGCTTGACGGCAAAATTGCCCGGGTTCTAAAAGTGACTGCCGGAGTGCCGGATACGGTGAGGATACCGATACCGGAGAATTATTATGCCGACGACAAGAAGGTAGAGTTGAAGGTAAGAAAGCTTACCGGAGATTACGCGGCAGTTTCCAACATCACTTTGTATCGGACAGAAATAGCGACAAAACCCGGCAAATCGTCTGGCGGCGCTCAGTTTGCCGAAGGCGCAGTAACACCGTTGGCCTTAGACTTTAAACTTAACCAAAACATACCCAACCCGTTTAGTGGAAAAACCAATATAAGTTATCAGTCGCCGCAAAACGGCAAGGTAACTTTAAAGGTTTACAACCTGCAAGGGCAAGTGGTTAAGGTTTTAGTGGATAAGGAACAGCCTGCCGGTTATTACAATGTAGCTTGGGACGGTAAAAGTGATGCCGGCAAAAAGATATCCAACGGGGTGTACTTTTACAGGTTGACAACAGACAGTGGTATTGCCACTAAAAAATTAGTTTTTGTGAAATAGGAGGGCATGTGAAGTGTATAGCCGCTTTGGTCGGCTATGCACTTCCGTGTTAAAAGAAAATGAAAAAGCTCCTATTATGTTTAGCATTTGCTATTTTAGCAAACCAGGTATATGCGGTAAATTTTAAAGTAGTTGCTACTTTGCCGGAAGGGCAAGATGGTGATTACGGATTTATTAGAGCAATAGATTCGAACAATAGTGGTAACCCAGAGTTGATATTTAATGTTCACAAGGGTTTGGGTGTTTATTTTGTAGCGGCTTACGAGTACACACCAATTAACAATTATAGCTTTGCTGAAACGCTTGCCACCGGAGGTGATCATATATTTTGGAACGCCGGATATATAGATGATGATAGTTTGACGGATATTATCATGCAGGGCACCACTGCCGATTCATTTTTAGTCTATGAAAGTAGAACATATAATATATATCCGGATAGTATTGTATGGGGGGGGGGGGGGATAAAAACAGTGGTTATTGCACCTACATATATTACCGATGTAGACAAAGATGGGAAAAAAGAAATATTTACCCGTGCTGTAGAAACAGAAAGCGTGTTTGTATATGAATGTTCCGGTGACAATCAATACGACTTAGTTTATACTAATAATGTTACAGGCTATGGTGAAAATATTCTTACTTTTGCCTTTGACGACTTTGACCGGGACAGTTTAATGGAATTCGTAACCGGCGGTGCAATAGGCCAGGTTATATTATGGGAATGCACCGGGGATAACCAATACCAGGTTGTTTGGAGCGATACAGTTGAGCCTGCTTATACTGCCTACGATGTGGTAAGCGCCAAAGATATGGACCAGGACGGCAAGCCGGAATTTATTATCGGGGCCACCCGGTTTGCTTCTTTTAACCATACCACGGTATGGACATTTTACGAAAGTAATGGGCCTAATTCATATATACCGGTATTCGTTGATTCTTTAACCAACATTGACGGCTCGGATTACTATTCGGCTTCCTATTGCGGAGACATAGACAACGACAGCATTCCGGAAGCGGTGCTGGCGGTTGGTTCCAATTGGGTGGTTTACAAGGCAATTGGAGATAACCAATTCAGCAGGATATACAAAGCCTATGCCGGGGATAATAACCGCTCCAATACTTCCATTTGCATTGCCGATATGAACGGCAACGGGTATGCTGAAATAATAGAAAGCGGGGCCGTAAACTCAACAGTATCAGAGACCATGGTCTGGGAAATAATGGGCGAGGTAACCTGGGATAGCCTAAGACTAACCCAATTGGATAGCTGCATTCAAGTAAAGTGGAGCACCACCAAACAGTTTGTCAATTTTGGGTTTAGACTTTACCGTTCCCTGTTTGCCGACAGCGGGTATGCCATAGTCTACAGCACATATGACACTATACGACTGGATACGACCTTATTAAGCTATGTCTTTAACGACAGCAATGTAGTTACGGGCACCACATACTACTACAAGATTCAAGCCAAGGCATTGAACGACATCAGTCTGTTCTTCGGCCCGGTGAGCGTAATGTATACCGGGGTTTCCGGCCAACCTGAAGACAGAATGCCGAATATTGAATTTAGAATGCACCAAAATAACCCCAATCCGTTTTCGCATACAACCAC
>JACQXR010000042.1 GCA_016208585.1 candidate division TA06 bacterium
TGCTTTTGATATATACTCTGACGGAAGTTTTAGTATATTTCGGTTTTGCGATTTTACCAATCTAGCCGGCAAAACCAAAAACTCTTGGCGAATAGTTTGAGCGGTAGCATTTTTAAATCGAGGTGGCAGACAGAGCCGCTTAAACCAATTGAGAATGTTGTAGGAGAATGTCAACAAGGAGAAAAACGCCTGATTGGCCTGAAAGCTATTGGTCGGAATTCTTGGCCAAGGAAAAGCTCTGTTTCAATTCGCGGATATCCGTCTCGATAGCTGCCCGAGGACGATAAAAATACCAGACCTGTTCTGCCTGTAAAGGTAAGTTGGTGACAAACACTTGATATGAATAGCGTTCGTTATCGGCCACCGGTCTTCTGATAACAACAAAACGGTGCGGTGTTTTCCATCCCATGGGTTGATAGGTAAATTCTACCACAGCGGTAGTCGGTTTAAACAACCGATACCGAATACTACAGACCGTTCGTTTGATTGGTTTCGTCAGCTTGGCCACGACAGCATAGCCGACATGGGCTTCTTCGAGGGCTGCAATAAATTTATGATCGAAGAATCCCGAATCGGCCCGGGCTCGAATACGATAAATATGTTCTTCGAGGGCTGCAATAAATTTATGATCGAAGAATCCCGAATCGGCCCGGGCTCGAATACGATAAATATGGGAAGGTGCTTTGGCTAAACAATTTTTAAAAAATCAACGGACCCATACGAGATATATCGATCTCCCGAACGAAGAATCCCATGCCAATAATCGCGGGTATGAGCCTCGAAACACAGCAATGGGTGATAGGATCGGGCGCCTCGTTTGTGGGGATTATAGCCGACCTCGGCGCCTTCAATATATTTACCGTAAACTGTTATGATCGTAGAATCGAAATCAAAGATAATACTGGCGCTGGGTTTGGATAAGGAGAATACCTTTTGCCGAAAGCTGTCATGTACTGAATCAAGTTGATCATTGGTCGCTTTCGTGATAGATTTTATAAAACGCCGCAGGCTGCTGGCATAGGGATAGGATCTGAGGCCGATTATCTTTTGGAACGCCCCATTGCCCTGCAGTATCTTTGTTTTACTTAACCGTGGTATACCGACGATTAATGCGTAGATAATTGCCAGGATGAGTTCAGCTTGATTATAATCCCGTTGCCGGTGTGTCTGACGCACAGTTTTTTGCAAACTATGTTTGAGTTTTATTCTTTGGCAAAAGTGATGGATCAAGAATATCCCGCCAAAGTGCGTCAGATTGTGCTCTCCCAGCGATATGTGTAATTTTCGTATCCCTTTTGGCATATCTCACAATGTTACTTTTTAAGTAGGGTTGTGTGCAAGTCCTTTTACATCGCATTATATGCCAAGATGACTGTATTTACAAGTGTTTTACACGTAGCTTTGATTGAGCCTCTTTTTGCTTTTCATACTCCGATGTTGATTGTGTCTGACAGTAATAAGTTTTTATTTTCTGCCCATTGAGATAAACCGGGAATCCCCATAATAACGTGAAGGTCCCACGCTTCCCACTTTCGTATTCCAAGGCCCCAACTTCATACTTACCGGCCATAAAGTGGTCTTTTACAGTATATTTTGTTTCAATTTTTTCTGTTGTAGTAGCGCAGCCAGAAATTAATATGATCAACGTAAAACACGCTACCAATAACCTTGAACTAAATGTCTTCATTTTGTCACCAGAAATATTGTTTATGGTTTTTCCTGGGTATTGTAAAAAAGTGTAGATGATTGCATGAAGCGGCCATTGCTGGCCGCCGCCTCTGTTTTTCGCTTATGCCTTATTCTCGTTCCGGTCTATGATCTGGGTGAAATACTTCATGAACTCTAGCGGCAACGGGAAGATGATTGAGCTGTTTTTCTCCAGCGCGATCTCGGTCAGGGTTTGCAGGCAGAGCCGCCGAGCTGTCACCGGCGTTTCTTTGGACCGCCTTCGCCCAACGCCCGACGTTTCGCTGCCGTAGCGACCTCGTCGTACCAGCCGACTATCAAATCCGTCATATTTTGAGAGCCAACGGCGAACTGAGCCGGGCCCAGCATCCGGATAACGGCTGCCGGGGCCTCGGGTGGTTTCATATTGAAACCGATCCCGGATATCTTCGCATCCGCCTTCCAGAAATTTTCCAGGCATTTCTCCAATGACTTCAACGGTTCGTCCGGCGTTGCGGCGTCCGTGTTTGGCCGGGGCGCCAGGCCCTCGGCTGCTGCCGTCCGCCGTTTTCGCAGTTCCTCGATGATCCGACCCTTGTCCCGCCCCCGCAGGGCAAACAACACGAAAGGATCGCGATCAAACATCTCGCCCAGCACATAGTAGACCGCGGCCAGATGCTTGCAGGGATTGGCCCAGTCCGGGCAGTCGCATTCCGTGGCCAGGTCTTTCGGCGATTGCGGAAAAAGCGGGCACTTGGCAACGGCGAACGATTCCTCGATGTTCTGCGGCATTTCTCCGGCCAGCAGTTTGGCGGCAAACACGGCTTTTGAGGACATGGCCTCGATCGCCTTGTTCCACTGCCGGTCGGACAGAGGCTTCAGTCTTATCACTACGATGTAAGGCTGCCGGGCCGATCCCTGAACCAGGGCTTTGGCGGCGCCCGGCTCGATCCCGGCCTTGATCACCTGTCCGCTGCGGGCGTAGGAGCGGCCCCGGGCCAGGCGGGCACCCATGTTAAACGACTCCAGCACTCCAATCCAACGTTTGGACCACCAAGTGTCGCCTACCGCGCCCTTTTTGAAGCCGACCTTGATGCCGTCAGCCGGCCGCCGCCGCGTCGGTTTATAGTAATAAGAATCTCTCCAATATGACATGACGATTACCTCTTAAGTGATTAGAGCATCCTTCCACCGTTCCATTATCCCTGCAACCTTATCCGCGACCATTGACCGCGCCTCATGTCTGTCCCCGCAGAGCGAAAGCAGTTCATCGTAATTCGTCAGCGCATGGCGCACATGGGCGCGCACCGCCAGCTCGACAGCTTCCGGGCTTAAATCTTTGGCCGCCGCGCAGCGGCCGACCCGGCCGCTGTATTTTAGGCAGGCATGACCGGCGATTTCTTCTTCCCGACCGGCCGGGCAACCGGGAAATAATTCCCTGATCCGCGTCGCAAAACGCTGAATGTATTCCTTGTCGGTTTCCTCACGACGCTCCGCTTCCCGCAGTTTCCGCCGTTTGCGGACGTCGGCATCCTTCAGGCATTCCTCTTCGGCCTCGGCCAGAGCCTGTTCTTCGATCAATATTCCCTGCCGCTCGTACCGTTTCCGGGCCCGGCTCCATTTGAGCACCACGGCCGACAATTTGGAATATTTCCGGGAGCGGAGGGTGAGCGCGGCGTCGCCCGAGGGCAGGAACTCCAGATGATCCAAATCGGCGCAGGCTAAGCACAGCACCCCTTTGTCGCGGGCCAGGAAAATCCAGGCTTTGGAACCCAGGTTCTCCTTGCATTCATCGCAGGTCGATTCCCGCGAGGAGATGAAGACTTTCAGTTAATTAGTTTTTTGTGAGGGCATGGCAAATCCCTGCGTTAATGCCAAGTTGACAATTGTCCTTATAAAAAGGACAAAACAGTTTATATCTGTCCTTCTGTCAAGGGCAAAAAGGATGAAGCCGGCTGATATTCCTAACCAACGATATTACTCCCCCACCGCCCTGGGCTAAAGCTCGAAACCCGGCGCAGCTCCTCGGTGGACAGCTCGGTCAGCCACGATTCGCCGGCTCCGATCACGCTCTGGGCCAGCTTCTTCTTTTTCTCGATCATCTGGTCGATCCGATCTTATTGATTCCATTCACCTCATAGTTGCGGTAAAAATGTTTTTATTCAGTGTGTATTGCGAAACGAACTCACGTATTCAAGCAATAGTCCCTTTTCCCTTGTCCGAAGATTATGCCCACATTTCCCTGTCCAAAACCCTCTCCAGACGTCTTAAGGCATTGGAGACCTTTCGCGCCAGCCGCTGAATTTCCCTGTCATCCTTGGGTTGCAGCGCTGCCACCTCGGCCAGGATGGCGCTATTTCGTAAGACGCCGAATGCCGCGCCTTGAACCGCTGTGCCGCCGCGCAGTTTCCCGCAGCTTTTGACGATCTCGGACGCCGCCTCTATGCTGCCAGGTGCCAGTAGTTTTTGGGGCGACGGCAAGGGCTTGGGTTTGTGCTCCCCTTCCAACGAGGTTATTATCAGGCCATTCTGCTTGGCATGCAGATATTTTTCCTGCATATCCCCTCGAATGCCGGCTCCGAAAACGATGTTGTAGCTGTTGGAAAATCCGTCATAAACGATCTGCCCTTTAAACGGCAACAGCACGGCATCTATCAATATCGGCAGGGGACGTCCATAAAAGACATCCGGAAAAGGCGTGGTCAATGCCTTTACCCCGTATATTTGCTTGTTCCCAATGAAAATGGCGTGTTCTTTTAAGTAGCGGAAAATATAATACTTGTCAACGACAAAACCTTTCCATTTGCCGATTATCGACAACTCATTTTCGGACAGATTGTCCGGATTGGATTGCCGATAGGCGTCTATCAGCTCGGCATGTTCCCATAAGGCATTGCGCACCTGAACAAGTTGTTTATTCTCCAGCCGGCCAAAATCTTCCCAGGACGATGCCTCTGGAAAAAGCAGTTGTTGCCGATTAACATAGAATTGCAACCGGCGTATCAACCGAATGAATTGGGCCGCATCATCGTGAGATAACAACATATTCTTTCTCATTTTTCATGGTTGGAATTTATGTTACCTGTCATTATTCACTCACCCACCGCCTCGGCCGAAAGCTCGAACACCCGGCGCAGTTCCTCTGTTGATAGTTCGGTCAGCCACGATTCGCCGGCCCCGATCACGCTCTGGTAATGCCGGCTAACCGCCGTAGCCGATGTCTTTCATCTGCTCTTCGAGAAAACGCTCTATCTCGGCTTTCTTCGGCAGCTCGAGTTGGTACTTGGAGACGAAGAGCCGGTTGTCCATTCCGGCCAGCGCATATTCCACCAGCGCGTGTTCCTTCTGCGTGCATAGGAGAATGCCGACGGGTGGGCTGTCTCCAGCGCTCATCATGTTCTTCCGGTACCAGCTCACGTACGTATTGAGCTGTCCGAGATGCTCATGGCTGAATTCCTCAACCTTCAAATCTATCAGCACGTGGCACTTCAACACGCGGTGATAGAACACCAAGTCCACGTATCCCGGCTTCCTGCCGATGAGTATCCGCTTCTGGCGCGCCTCGAAACAGAAGCCTTGTCCGAGTACAAGGAGAAAATCGTGAAGTTTATCGAGCAGGGCATCCTCCAGATCCGATTCGGCCATGACTTCTTTTGATTTGATTCCGAGAAATTCGAACACGTACGGGTCCCGGATCGCCAGTTTCGGCTCGGCCGTCTCCGCCCCGGTGCGCACAAGTTCAGCAAGCTGCTTTTTGTCCTTAGAAAGTCCGGAGCGTTCGTAATAAAGGCTCCCGATCTGGCGCTTCAATTCCCGCACCGACCAGTTGCCGCGGATGCACTCGATTTCATAGAAAGCGCGCTTGAGACCGTTTTCAATGCCGACCAACAGCTCTAGATGGCTATATGAAAGAGCACCGACAAGCTTTCCCGGTGGCAGGGCCAATTGTGCGGACACTGTCCGCACTTTTTGGGTTTTATCAATCGCTGCAGGAAGCAAATGATGCGATTGTGCGGGCACTGTCCGCACAATCGAAGGGTAAGCTCGATAGAAGGAAAGGTAGTTATAGAGTTGGCGGCGGCCAGTATTGCTGATGCTCTCTTTTCGCAATTCCTTCGATAGCTCATCCAACAGATTCTTGCCGTAACGAGCCCGGCCGGAACCATGTAGCTCATATTCGGCTATGTACAATCCCATCATCCAATTGCGCAAGGTCAGACTGAGATTGACTGCTTTCCCGGCCTGGGCAGCCAAGTGATGGTCAATTTCGCGAAGAGCGGAAACCAATCCGCGGAAATCGAATGTGCGGATCTTCCGCGCCATACCCCTCCTCACTCCCCCACCGCTTCGGCCGAAAGCTCGAACACCCGGCGCAGCTCCTCGGTGGATAGCTCGGTCAGCCACGATTCGCCGGCTCCGATCACGCTCTGGGCCAGCTTCTTCTTTTTTTCGATCATCTGGTCGATCCGCTCCTCCATGGTGCCGGCGCAGACGTACTTGTACACCTGGACGTTTCTGGTCTGGCCGATGCGGTAGGCCCGGTCGGTGGCCTGGTCCTCGACGGCCGGGTTCCACCAGCGGTCGAAGTGGAACACCTGCGAAGCCGCGGTCAAATTAAGGCCGACGCCGCCGGCCTTCAGCGACAGGATGAATATCGGCGGCCCGCCGGCGGGATCCTGAAACCGCGCCACCATTTCGTCCCGCGCCTTTTGACCGACGCCGCCGTGCAGAAACAGCGCCTCGCGGCCGAACCTTTCCTGTAAATGGGGACGCAGGATGTCGCCCATCTCGGTGAACTGGGTGAACACCAGGGCCCGTTCCCCGTTTTCCAGGGTTTCCTCCAGCATCTCGGTCAGACGCTCCAATTTACCGGAGCGGCCGCCGGCCTTGCTGTTGTCCTTCATGAAGTGGGCCGGATGATTGCAAACCTGCTTCAGCTTCATCATCGCCGACAGCACCTGTCCGTGGCGCTCGATGCCCTCGGCCTGCTCGATCTTGGCCATCATGTCCTTGACCACGGCGGCATAGAGCGTGGCCTGCTCCTTGGTGAGATTGCAGAACACCTTGATCTCCTGCTTCTCCGGCAGGTCCTTGATGATGGTCTTGTCGGTCTTCAGGCGCCGCAGCAAAAAGGGCTGCACCAGGGTTTTCAGCCGCCCGGCCTTCTTCTGGTCCCCGAACTTCTCAACCGGCACGGCGTAGTTTTTGCGAAAATCTTCGGCTCCGCCCAGATATCCGGCATTGAGAAAATTCATGATCGACCAGAGCTCGGTCAACCGGTTTTCCACCGGCGTTCCGGTTAATGCCAGGCGGCGGCCTGCCGGCAGGGCCCGCACCGCCTGGGTTTGCTTGGCGGCCGGATTTTTGATATTCTGCGCCTCATCCAGCACCACCCGGCGCCAGTTGACCCGGCCCAAATGCTCGCGGTCGCGGCGGGCCAGGCCATAGGTGCTGATGACGACGTCGCCAGCCGTCGCCGCCTTTTTGAATTTTTTTCCGGCCTGGCGGTCCGCGCCGTGATGCACCAAGCAGGAGAGTGTTGGCGCGAATTTCGCGATTTCCCGCTGCCAGTTGCCCACTACCGACATCGGTGCCAAAATCAAGGTCGGCCCGATTTTTTCCTTAACATTAACATTTTCACGCTCTTGCAGCAGCAGGGCGATCAACTGTATGGTTTTTCCCAGACCCATGTCGTCGGCCAGGCACCCGCCCAAGCCGAACCGGTCCAGAAACGACAGCCACCCCAGTCCGTTCAACTGATAGGGCCGCAGTTCGCCGACAAATTCTTTGGGCTGTTTGCCCGGCCGGTGAGCCACATCCGCCGACGGATCAAGCAGGTCGGCGATCCATCCCTCGGCCTCGATGCCGGTGACCGGAAGGCCGGCGATGTCCCGGCCGTCCCCGGCGCCCAGGCGCAGCAGCTGTCCCAGGGTCAACTGGCCGGCCGGCTGGTTCTGCAGCGCCTTCAAAGCTTTCTGAATGTCATCCGGACGCACTTCCACCCATTGGCCGCGCACCTGCACCAGAGGCACCTTCAACGACGCCAGCCGCCGGAATTCGTCGAACGAAATCAAATGCTCGCCCAAAGCGATTTTCCAATCGAACTCGACTATGCTCTCCAGTCCGAACAGGCCGGAGCCTTCCTTTTTCTCAAACGGCCGCACCGCCAGCTTGATCCCCAATTGCCCGGACGGATTGCGCCACCAGGGCGGGGCCATCACGCCGAAACCGGCCTGTTCCAGCAACGGCGCGCCTTCGATTAAAAAGCGGTGGGCCTCGCCCGTCGTCAGCCGGTCTCCCACCGGGCAGGCGGACTCCAGCGCCCTTTCCAATGGCGGAAACAGGCGCGAGGCCTTTCCCAGCTCGGCCAGCAGCAGCTCCTGGGGATTGTTCACCCTCCGCTTGAGAACGATGGCGGCATTGGATTGGGTCTGCCAGACTGCCGCCGCCTCGATCATCAGGCTGTGGTCCTCCCTGGCCCGCAGGTGAAAGCCCAGATTCCAGCCGTCCGACGTTTCTGGATCTTCCGGCGGGATTAGCCGGAAGCAGGCGTGGAATGCCTTGTCGTCCCGGCTGCGCAGCGGTTCGGTCCAGCCGTTGAAATCGCGCCGGAACGCCTGTAAATACTGTTCCTGCTGCTTGATCGTCGGATCCGGGGAAGTTAGGGCCGTCAGCCATTGCTGGTAAATCGTTCCGGCGGTTTTTCGGTGCTTGGCGATTTTTTTGACCTCGCCGGATAAACGATCCCGCACAAAGGCGTCTACCGCAGAGTCAATGAATTCGCGCAACAGCTGCTCCGGAGCCGCGTCAGTTGCGGCCCGGCACACCGGCGGACAAGACGCCGACAGCTGGGACATCCGCCCCAGGGCGTCATCGTCCGGCAGCGCCCGCCACACGGCCCTTCCGGCGCCGCGCTCGATGACGAAATCCGGAACAAAGCGCTGCCGCACCAGCAGTTCCATGGCCATGGCTCCGGCCCGCATCCAGTATCTCAGGGAATCGCCGCCGAGAAAACCGGAGGGAAATTCCGCCGGCAGGGAGGTCAGTGCGTCCAGCGCCTCAAGGCCCGTGAAAACAAGAGAGGGAACGGTCCATTCTGCCAGATCCAGATGCGGTTTTTGGTCCGAAACCCCTGGGCCGGATTGTCCCAGCAGCGGAGTGCTGGGCAAAGGTCTGGCCTCGGCCGTCGGCAGGCGGAGCGTCAGGGTTGCGGCGGTCGGCCGGAACATGCCGAAGTCGGAGGAAACGGACGGCAGCGCCTCCCGGATGGCGCCGGCATCGGCTGCGAAGGGGTGGATAGGGCCCGTCTTTTTCCCGGCTTTGGCTACCGGCTTCGCCGCCTTTCGCCGTTTCTTCCCTGGCGTCTCCGGTGCGCCCGTCTCGGCCCACAGGTGGAGCGTGCGATCGGTCCAAATGGCGTGAAGAATAATCATGTTTACGCCCAATTATCGATTTGACTATGGAAGCGGCGGCCATTGCTGGCCGCCGCTTTCCGTTGTCCGGTTAGGCTTTCTTCTCGCCCTTATCCAGGATCTGGGTGAACAGCTTCATGAACTCGATCGGCAGCGGGAAGACGATGGTGGAATTCTTCTCCACCGCGATCTCGGTCAAAGTCTGCAAATAGCGCAGCTGGATGGAGACCGGCTCGGCCGCCATCACTTGGGCCGCGTCCCTCAGTTTGGCCGAGGCCTGGAACTCGCCGTCGGCGTGGATCACCTTGGCCCGGCGCTCGCGCTCGGCTTCGGCCTGCTTGGCCATGGCCCGGCGCATGCCCTCGGGCAGGTCAATGTCCTTGACCTCCACCGCTGACACTTTGATGCCCCAGGGGTCGGTGCGCTCGTCGATCACCTTCTGCAAGGTCTGGTTGATCTTCTCCCGGTTGGAGAGCAGTTCGTCCAGTTCGTGCTCGCCCAAAATGGAGCGCAGGGTGGTCTGGCCCATCTGGCTGGTGGCGTACATGTAATCCTCCACCGCGATGATGGCCTTGCCCGGCTCGAATACCTGGAAGTACATCACGGCGTTGACCTTCACCGAGACGTTGTCCCGGGTGATCACTTCCTGGGCCGGCACGTCCAGGGCGATGGTGCGCAGGGTTACCTTGACCATCTTCTCGAACAGCGGGATCAGGACGATCAGCCCCGGGCCGCGGGTGCCCACGTAGCGCCCCAGCCGGAAGACCACGCCCCGTTCGTATTCCCGCAGGATCTTGAAAGTGTTGAGCAGGATGAACAGAATGAAGATGATCAGAACAATGGTACCAGTCATGGCTTTTTCCTCCTTTAAGTTGAGTTGAAATTTACTAAGCGTAAAGCGGATAGCGTCAAGCGTTAAGCATTACGGAGCAATTTCCTTCAGGCCAACGATCATTTTCCATAACATTCGGCCAACTTCCTGCGAAAGGGCATATAGCGTATCAAAGTCGTCAGTCTTGAGATATCCAATGTCTTTGGCTAACATTAATTGGGTTTGGAATTCAGCCAGCGATCCGTTTGCGGTATAAAGAAATTGAATATATTCTTTTCTGTTTTTCCGTCCATAACCTTCCGCAATGTTTGAAGGAATTGAAACCGAGCACCTTCTGATCTGCGAGGTTAAACCATAATTCTCATTGGCTGGAAAAGATTTGGTGATCTGGTATAACTCTACACACAATTTGTAAGACTTTTGCCAGACTATCAGATCGGCAAAGCTTTTTGTTGGTTGCATACAATCCTTATTCTATGCTCAAATACTAATCAGAGCGGATAATAGTAGACTTTTTTCCACCGAAACACGCTAAATACGCTAATTATATTGGATTTAAAAGAAACCGGAATGTCTACTAATATACGCTCCCATTAGTAACGCTATTCGCTCTACGCTGACCGCTATCCGCTTATGGTGACTTTCAGGGTCATGCCTTTAACTTCCATCACCTTAATCTTAGTCCCCTCGGCTATCTCGGTCTCCGACCAGGCGCTCCAGTGGGTCCCGGCCACGAACACCCTGCCTCCGTCCTTGTTCACCTTGGTGCGGGCATCGCCCTCCTGGCCCAGCAGCCCCTTGTCGCCAGACACCGGCCTGGTCCTAAGTGTTCGTATGGACAGCCAGACCCCGATGATGAAGAAGGCTGCGGTTACCACGACTACCGGGATGATCACCTGCAGCGAGGCCCGCATGGCCGGGTCCGGCGCGTTGAACAGCATTACCGATCCTATGAACATGGCGATTATTCCTCCTGTGGTTAAGACTCCGTGGGTGGCGGCCTTGACGTCCACGATGAACAATACGATGGAAAGAAGTATCAGCAGCAGGCCGGCGTAATTTACCGAAAGGGTCTGAAAGGCGAAGAAGGCCAGGATCAGCGAGATGGCGCCCACCACACCAGGCAATATGGCCCCAGGATTGGAGAACTCAAAATAAAGCCCCAGCAGCCCCAGCATGAAAAAGACGTAGGCGATGTTGGGATTGGAGATCACCGCCAGAAACTTGTCCCGCCAGTTCATCTCCACCGTGATTGCCCGCGCCGACATTGTGCTTAAGGTTAAAGTATCCTGATCTATTATCACCAGCCGGCCGTCCAATGAATCCAGCAGGGCGGAGGTGTTGGGCGCGATCAGGTCAATAACCCTCCGTTTTAGGGCCTCGGTCTCGGAGAGCGAGACGCTGTGCCGGACGGCCGAGTCGGCCCAGGCGATGTTGCGGCCGCGTTTTTCGGCGATGGAGCGGATGTAGGCCGCAGCGTCGTTGGTCACTTTACCCGACATAGCGCTGTCCATTGGTCCGCCGGCGCCGATGGATACCGGATGGGCCGCCCCGATGCTGGTGCCCGGGGCCATGGCCGCCACGTGAGAGGCCATGGTGATGAAGGCCCCGGCCGAGGCCGCCCGGGAACCCTGGGGTGCCACGAAGACCACCACCGGGACCTCGGAGGCCATGATGACCTTGATCACCTGGCGCATGGACTGGTCCAGCCCGCCGGGGGTGTCCATCTCGACGATCAGGCATTCGGCCTTTTCGACCTGAGCCCGCTCTATGGCCTGGACCATAAAACGGGCCGAGGCAGGGCTGACGGCGTCCTCCACCCGGGCCACCAGGACCTCCGAAGCTTCAGTCATCCCGCTAACTAAAATTATCGAAAGAACAAGCAATAATAATTTCTTCATGATATCCTCCTATCGGGAATACCGAATATTGAATATTGAAGACAGAATGCAAACTAAAATCTGAAATCACAAAATTATTCAATATTCCAAATTCAGTCTTCAGTTCTGGTCTCGAGTGTCAGTACTGAAAGTGCCTGATCTTTTCGCCCATCTGGCCGATCTCGGTCATGCTCTCGATGCCGATGTCCAGGTGCAGCTTGCTGAACTTTTTGGTGACCTCCCGGTCGCTCTTCTCGGTCTTGATGCCGTGGGGCACCATGGGAATGTCCGAGACCATCAGCAGGGCTCCCCGGGCGATCTGGTTGGCGTGGCCCACTATGAACAGGGTGGCAGTCTCTATATCTATGCCGATGGCCGTCAGCTTTTTCAGATAGGCCCGGAACGACTCGTCCCATTCCCAGACCCGGCGGTTGGTGGTGTAGATCACCCCAGTGCGGTAATCCAGCCTGCGTTCCTTCAGTTTTTCCGAGACGAACTTGTGCAGTTTGAAAGAGGGCAGGGCCGGCACTTCCGGCGGCAGGTAATCGTTGCTGGTGCCCTCGCCCCTGATGGCCCCGATGGGCAGGATAAAGTGCCCCAGCTCGGTGGATCTTTTGAGCCCCCCGCACTTGCCCAGGAACAGCACTCCCTTGGGATGCCGGGCCACCAGCAGGTCCATGATGGCGGCCACGTTGGGGCTGCCCATCCCGATGTTGATCATGGACAGTCCCTTGTTGTTGGTGGCGGCCTGCATGGGCCGGCCGTGTCCCTTGATCTCACAGTTGAAGCACTCGGCGAACCTTTCCAGGTAGTCGTCGAAATTCGTCAGCAGGATGTAGTCGCCGAAACCGTCGATCTCCATCCCGGTGTAGCGGGGCAGCCAGTTGCGGGCGATGTCCAATTTTGTCTTCATAGTATCCTTATTTCTTTTTGCCACAGAGCGATGCACTGAGTTTACCGAAGCGACGCAGAGATGCAGAGGTTTATTCTGCTTTCGTTTTTGTAATTTGATTAATTTTTAATACCCCGCCCGCTTGCGGCGGGGTTACCGAATCCGAATGACGAATAAAGAGGAGTTCGGGCAGACATCTCATTGAGTCTACAAAAACAGACTATTGCTTTTTGAATGGTAACGTTCGAGGGAAAACGGGGTAGATACTCCGTCCGCTTGCGGCGGGGTTATTCATTTTATATAGTTTTCGCTGAAAAACTAACCGTTGAAAACAAGCCATAGGATGGCCAATTAATACACCATCCCCGGTATGTATTTTTCACTTTTCTTTCATGTTTTTTATCCCATCGCCCTCATCAATATGCTGGTTTTCTTCAA